>NZ_JBMDIJ010000030.1:0-65385 GCF_057808595.1 Pseudomonas sp. FG98
TGCTGCAGGAGAAAACGCCGGAGCAGAGCCAGCTGTACCTGTACGAACCGGGCAGCTACGCACCGCTGGCCCGAGTCGATCAGCGCGAAGGCGAAGCGCAGAAGCTCCATTACTTCCACACCGACCAGATCGGCACACCGCTGGAACTGACCGACAGCGAAGGACAGATCGTCTGGCAGGCAAGTTACTGGAGCTGGGGGCAGCTACACCGGCAGCACGTGGACAAGACCGAACAGAACCTGCGCTTCCAGGGGCAGTACTTCGATGAAGAGACGGGGCTGCACTACAATACGTTTCGGTATTATGAGCCGGAGATTGGGCGGTTTATAACGCAGGATCCAATTGGGTTGGCGGGGGATATTAACCTCTATGGTTATGCGCCTAGTCCGACTGGCTGGGTTGATCCACTCGGATGGGCGAGCAGGCCGAACAATGGAGAATATAAAATTTTCCATGACTATATATTGCAGCCCAACAATAGGTATTCTAGTGATGCTGTCCAGTTTTCTCGGGCCAACATTGACTTTTTAAATCACATGAACAATAGTCCGGAATTCAGGCGCGACATGTTAGGTCGATATCCAGCTTTAGAGGTATGGATGAGCTCGAGAAACAGAAGTAAAAGCCCACCAGGACTTACATGGCACCATCACGAAGATCTGAATAGGTTGTCACTGGTTGATCGAATAGACCATAAACTCAACCATGCTTTATATCATCCGACAGGGAAAGGGGGGCGAGATATCTGGGGCGGTGGTGCAGAAGGAAGAAAAGGGAAGCTTCATGGTGCTTCTGGGAAGTCATGTGTCGGCTAAAAAGAGGTTTTTATGTTGTCAAAAAACAAGTTCCACAAAATCATTGACGTGATCGCTTATGTTAAAGAAAGCGACGGAAAAGATGACGATTTCTGCCTGTATGGCGCGGATAAAAATACGCTTGAGATCGACGGGGAGTATTTCATATCTGACTACCCTGACGTTTGTAGTGATAAAGAAATCTATCCTGAGGAGGTAACGAATCTTGGACTCAGCTATCTGTACTCAGGAGAACAGTTCGTTGATGTAGTGACATTGGCTATTGATCAAAACCCAGATGCGAGCGATAGTCTTCTGATTAGTGCGCTAAATTACTATCAGGAAAATGACGACTTCCTTGACATTTGACTGTATGAAATATGGTGCCAGGCACAGCCAGTAACTATTGCTCGGTCGGCTAATCCGGAAGATTTGGCGAATGGCGCCATTACCAGCATCGCTATGACGCCTGGGGCAACCTGATCGAACGACGCTCCATCAACCAGGCACTGAAGCTGCGCTACGACTGTGAAAACCGGCTGATCGGCAGCCAGCGCTGGCAGGAAGGCCGGATGGAAGCCGAGGGCGAGTACCGTTACGACAGCCTGGGCCGGCGGGTGCCGAAAACCGTTGAATACCGAGGCGGCGCCAAACGAGAGAAGCGCTTCCTCTGGCAGGGACTGCGGATGCTGCAGGAGAAAACGCCGGAGCAGAGCCAGCTGTACCTGTACGAACCGGGCAGCTACGCACCGCTGGCTCGGGTCGATCAGCGCGAAGGCGAAGCGCAGAAGCTCCATTACTTCCACACCGACCAGATCGGCACACCGCTGGAACTGACCGACAGCGAAGGACAGATCGTCTGGCAGGCAAGCTACTGGAGCTGGGGGCAGCTACACCGGCAGCACGTGGACAAGACCGAACAGAACCTGCGCTTCCAGGGCCAGTACTTCGATGAGGAGACGGGGCTGCACTACAATACGTTTCGGTATTATGAGCCAGAGATTGGGCGGTTTATAACGCAGGATCCGATTGGGTTGGATGGGGGGGCTGAATCTTTATCAGTATGTGCCTAATCCTACGGGGTGGGTTGATCCGTGGGGATGGGAGTGCTGGAATAGTGCGAGAAAGAACTATTGGAAAGCAGAAGCTAAAACACCTACCAGAGCATACTCATCGTCCAATATGACTCGCATGGCAGCAGGAAAAGCGCCCAAGATCACGGTCGAAGTTATTAATAGGAGGACTGGCATCCCACAAACAAAAGATGTTTCAATGGAATTGCATCATAGAGATATTCCACAGCGACTAGGTGGTGACGACGTACACAAAACTCGGAATCTAGATGCGCTTACACCTTGGGAACACGAAGCAGTGGACCCATTCAGACATGCTGGTAGTGACCTGGTCAGGATTATCAAAGGGGTAGATGTATGGTAGTCGCAGATGATGTACGTGTTTGGGTCAGTGGTGAGCTGTATACTGAATTGCTTGGATATGTTGTAAAGAAATTAGGGCTGTCGGTGAGTGCTGAAGAACCACCGGGCGTTGCCTTTCAGTTTGATGCTAATAAGTTAAACCTAGCGGGATTACCATTGGATGCCTTGGAGGTGATTGCGAAAAACCAAGACTTGGTTTGCAAATTTGTCTCTGAAAAGCTTGAGAAACTAAGTGGCGAGGCGGAAGATCAAGAGGGTAAAAGTGAGGGTGATGAGGCTGATGTAGTTCTGCAGACTCATGCCTTTTACCTGAACTTTCTCAATCTGTACTTGATTGAATTGCACTTTTTGATGTTTGATCGCCTGGGTCTTGATGCATATTTGAAGTCTATACGAATCCCCAAGGCAAAAAAATACTCTGCACAGATAATTAAAATGTATGAGGAGCTCAACAAATAGTAGGCAAAGAGTTTGATTGCTCCACAATGGGATCTACCGCACCCAGGGCAAGCTCACCAGTTGCTACGGCTACGACGCCATGGGCCGCAAGGCCTGGCAGTACGCCTCGACCCTGCCGGCGGAGATGCTGTCCACGGTCAGGTACCCGGGGTTCAGGTTCGAGGTCTACCTGGACAAGGACTGCAACCCGATTCACCGGCGCTACCAGTACGACCCGGCAGCCAATCGCCCGGACCTGAGCGACCATACAGGCAATGCCCACAACACTATTCCATCTGACGCAATAAAGAACTGCCAAGAAAGCGTATTCCGCCGAAAAGCGTCCGGTTACACACTGTTCACACGGATCGGGAATCACCCCGCCCCGCTCAACACAGTCAAGGAGCCGGACCATGAAAATCCATTACCACCCTCTCTCGGGCCATGCCCACCGCGCCGTTCTGTTCGCCTCGCTGCTGGGCGTTCCCCATGAGCTGGTCAAGGTCGATCTGGCTGCCGCAGCGCACAAGTCGCCGGCCTTCCTCGCCCTCAACCCGTTCGGCCAGATCCCGGTGCTGGAAGACGGCGAAATCGTGATCGCCGACTCCAACGCGATCCTGGTGTACCTGGCGAAGAAAGCCGGTCGCACTGACTGGTTGCCGGAAGATGCCCTGAGTGCGGCGCGGGTGCAGCGCTGGCTGTCGGTGGCCGCCGGCGAACTGGCCTACGGTGCGGCGGCTGCACGGCTGGTCACGGTGTTCAACGCCAGCTTCAACCCCGATGAAGTAATTGCCCGCGCCCACGTCATGCTGGGCCGGCTGGAGCAGCACCTGGCCGACCGCGAATGGCTCGCCGCCGCGCACCCGACCATCGCCGACGTGGCGATCTACAGCTACGTGGCCCGTGCCCCGGAGGGCAATGTCGACCTGTCGGACTACCCCGCAGTCAACGCCTTCCTGCGCCGCGTCGAGGCACTGCCGGGCTTCGTGCCTTTCACCCAGAGCCGCGCCGGGCTGAACGCCTGAGCCAAACCTGTCCCACCCCACGGGAGCGATGACCATGGCCGAGCACCTGAAACCGCAGTCCATCTGGCATGAAGGCGAGAAATTCATCCAGGAAAAACTGGGCGTCGCCGAGCGTATGGAGGGTGTCGGCCAGCGGGTGATCCGCGATTTCATGCCCGACCAGCACCGCGAGTTCTACGCGCAGTTGCCCTTCATGGTGCTGGGCAGCGTGGATCCCGAGGGTGATGCCTGGGCGACCTTTATTGAAGGCCAGCCCGGCTTCATGAGTTCGCCCTCCCCGACCCGCCTGGATATCGCCGCCCGCCCGGACCCACTGGATCCGGCAGGGCGCGGCATGTTCGACGGTGCCCCGGTAGGGCTGCTCGGCATCGAGATGCACACCCGGCGGCGCAATCGCATGAACGGCGTGGTGTCGAGCCTCGACCAGGGCTTTCGGGTCGAGGTGGACCAGAGCTTCGGCAACTGCCCGCGTTACATCCAGTTGCGCGACTTCAGCTTTGCCCGTGATCCACAGGTCGCCTTCTCCGGGCAGATCGAAACCCTGGCGGCGCTCGATCCGGCCGCCCGCACGCTGATCGAAAACGCCGATGCCTTTTTCGTCGCCACCTACGCCGACCGCGATGAGCGTCGCCAGGTCGACGTGTCCCACCGTGGCGGCAAGCCGGGGTTCGTCCGCGTCGGCGACGACGGCACCCTGACCATCCCGGATTTCAACGGCAACCTGTTCTTTTCCACCCTGGGCAATATCCATCTCAACGGCAAGGCCGGGTTGCTGTTCGTCGATTTCGAAAGTGGCGACGTGCTGCAACTGAGTGGCGATGCCGAGGTGATTTTCGAGTCGCCGGAAATCGCCGCGTTCCAGGGCGCTGAGCGGCTGTGGACCTTCCGTGCCCGGCGCATCGTCCGGCGTCCCGGCGGGCTCGCCCTGCGCTGGGCCTTCCAGCAGGACGGCGAAGCGGAAAGCTCGCTGATGACCGGTGACTGGCAAGCAACCGCAGAACGCCTGCGCGCCAGCCAACTGGCCAGCAGCTGGCGCCGCTTCAAGGTGGCGGAGACCGTGCGGGAAAGTGCCTCGATCCAGTCCTTTTACCTGGAACCGGAAGATGGCGCGGGCGTGCTGCCCCATCTTGCCGGGCAGTACCTGCCGATTCGCGTGCAGATCCCAGGCACGGAAAAGCCGTTGATCCGCACCTACACCCTGTCGACCGCGCCGTCCGATGGCTACTACCGCATCAGCGTCAAGCGCGACGGCCTGGTCTCGACCTGGCTGCACGAACACCTGCACGAAGGCGACACCCTGGAAGCCCGCGCACCTGCCGGCGACTTCACCCTCGATGACAGCAGTTCCCGCCCGCTGGTGCTGCTGGCCGGTGGCGTCGGCATCACGCCGATGCTGGCGATGGCACGCCACCTGGCCTTCGAAGGCCGGCGGACCCAGCGCATGCGTCCGGTCGTGCTGTTCCATGCCGCCCGCACGAAACAGGAGCAAGCCTTCCTCCGCGAACTGCGCGAGCTGGATATCGGTGTGGTGCGGGTGCTCAGCGATACCCGCGATGCCCAGGAAGGCCGCGACTACGACGCCGCAGGCCGGATCGACATGCCGCTGCTAAGCCGCTACCTGCCCTTCGGCGACTACGAGTTCTACCTGTGCGGCTCGCCGTCGTTCAGCCAGTCGCTCTATGACGGACTGCGCGGCTACGGCGTCAGCGACGGGCGGATCCACGCCGAGGCGTTTGGGCCCGCATCGCTGAAGCGCTCCACCGATCACGTGCAAAGCAGCCCCGCTGCCCTGCCACCCGCGACTACCTCGATCCCGGTGACCTTCATCGACTCGCTGAAGGAAGCGCGCTGGGAACCCGGCTCCGGCACCCTGCTGGAACTGGCCGAAGCCCGCGGCCTGGAACCCGCCTTCAGTTGCCGCGAAGGCCATTGCGGCAGTTGCAAGACCCGCCTGCTCAAGGGCGCGGTCAGCTACATCAAGGAACCCGCCGCCAAGGTCGGCGAGGACGAAGTCCTGGTCTGCTGCGCGGTGCCCGCCGGCGAAGACCCGATCCAGCTTGCCCTTTGATTGATTCACCTCACCCAGGAGATTTGCCATGTCCCGCCCACCGCTGCCCCCATTCACCGAAGCAAGCGCCATCGAAAAGGTCCGCCTGGCCGAAGATGGCTGGAACAGCCGCGACCCGGCCAAGGTCGCCCTCGCCTACACCCTGGATACCCGCTGGAGAAACCGCGCCGAGTTCGTCCGCAACCGCGACGAAGCCCAGGCCTTCCTCACCCGCAAGTGGAACCGCGAGCTGGAGTACCGCCTGATCAAGGAGCTCTGGGCCTTCACCGGCAACCGTATCGCCGTGCGCTACGCCTACGAATACCGCGACGACAGCGGCCAGTGGTACCGCGCCTACGGCAATGAAAACTGGGAATTCGCCGAAGACGGCCTGATGCGCGCGCGGCATGCCAGCATCAACGAACAGCCGATCCGCGAGGATCAGCGCCAGTTCCATTGGCCGCTGGGCCGGCGTCCGGACGATCACCCGGGCCTGAGTCACTTCGGTTTCTGAAGCCGGCACTGGAAGGAACGTGAAAATGGCACATAATCCCGGGCACCCTGACCGTGTCCCGGGCCCCACCGGAGACACCCAAGACACCCTGAAACGAAGGAAACACAGCGCAATGGACCGTTGGCTGGCAATGCGGGTTTTCGTCAAGGTCGCGGAAACCGAGAGCTTCGCCAAGACCGCCCGCGCGGTGCACATGAGCGCGCCGGCGGTGACGCGGATCATCGCCGCGCTGGAGGACCTGGTCGGTGCGCGCCTGCTGGTGCGCACCACCCGCTCGGTCAAGACCACCGAGGCCGGCGCGCGCTACCTCGCCGACTGCCGGCGCATCCTCGGCGATATCGCCGAAGCCGAGGCGGCGGCGGCCGGGCACTACAGCGAACCCTCGGGCACCCTGGCGATCACCGCGCCGATCCTGTTCGGCCAGTTGCACATCCTGCCGATCGTCACCGACTACCTCGATGCCTACCCCGGCATGCATGCCCGCACCCTGTTTATCGATCGCCAGGTCAATATCGTCGAGGAAGGCCTGGATATCGCCTTGCGCATCGGCCATCTGGCGGATTCCGGGCTGACCGCCGTACGCGTCGGCTCGGTGCGGCATGTGATCTGCGCAGCACCGGATTACCTGGAAAAACGCGGCATCCCGCGCACCCCGGCGGACCTCAAGGAACACCGTATCGTCGCCTCCAACAGTTCATGGGCCTCGCCGGAATGGCGCTTCACCGGCGGGCAGCGGATCAGCATCGACCCGACGCTGCTGTGCAATACCAACCAGGCAGTGATCGACGCCGCGCGCTCGGGCTGGGGCGTGACCCGGGTGCTGCAATACCAGGTCGGTACGGCCTTGCTCGCGGGTGAGCTGGAGGTGGTGCTAGAGGCATTCGAAGAGCCGCCCTTGCCCATCCATCTGGTGTATCCCGAGGGGCGGCAGGCGCCGGCGAAAGTGCGGGCGTTCGTGGATATGGCGGTGGAGCGGTTGCGGGGGAATCCGTTGTTCACCTGAGGGCAATGGCCATCAAAGCACTGGCACTTGTGTTGCAAATGCGGAAACGTCGCGCCTAATATACGAACAATTCCCATTTACAACTTACGTTAGTAGCCCCACCGCCATGACCACGCCGGATGCCTCCCTGAACACCCAGGTCACCCATCTTTACCAGTCGCAAAGTCGCTGGCTGCATGGCTGGCTAAGGTCGCGCGTCAACTGCCAGCACATGGCCGCCGACCTGGTGCAGGACGTGTTCATCCGGGTCCTGACCGCCGTGGACGGGGCTACCAGGCTGAGCGCGGTGCGCGAGCCCAAGGGCTATCTGGCAACCATTGCGCGGCGCCTGATGATCGATCGCATGCGTCGCACCAACCTGGAAAAGGCCTGGCTGCAGGCACTGGCCGAGCATCCGGAGGCCTTTCACCCCTCTCCCGAACATCAACTGGCGCTGCTGGAAACCCTCTACGAACTCGACGCCATGCTCGCCGCATTGGGCGACACGGTGCGCAAGGCGTTCCTGTTGTCGCAGGTCGACGGCATGCCCTACAAATCGATCGCCGCAGAGCTGGGCATCTCCGAGATGAGCGTGCGCCGCTACATCACCAAAGCCGCCGAACACTGCATGATCTACAGCCTGTGCCACGGCCTTTGAGCAGCACCTTGAACCCCGGGCAGCTCGCCGCCCTGCGCCAGGCCGCCGAATGGCTGTGCCAGCTGAACAGCGGCGAGGCACAGCCGAGCGACCATGCCGCCTGGCAACGCTGGCACGATGCAGCGCCGGACAATGCCTGGGCCTGGCAGCAAGCCGAGCGCCTGCAAAATCGGGTGGCCAGCACCGCTCATCCCTCCACCGCCCGGGTGTTGCACCTGACCGCCGAGAACCGCCGCAGCAGCCGGCGGCGGGTGATCAAGGCGGGCGTGATCCTGCTGGGCGTCACCGCGCTGGGCGCCGGCAGCTACCCGCAAACCTCGCGTCTGAGCTGGCTGGCAGATTACCGCAGCGGTGTCGGCGAGCAGCGCCGGCTGCGCCTGCAAAACGGCACCACCGTCCACCTCAACACCGACACTGCGCTGGATGTCGATGAAACGGCCGGGCACCCCAGGTTGTTCCTGCGCCAGGGCGAGATCATGGTCGAGGTCCCCGCGCAGCAGCAGTGCCAGGTCCAGACCCGGCATGGGCTTATCGACGCGCAACACTGTCGTTTCTCGGTACGCCTGCTGGATACCGGCAGCCGTCTTGATGTGCATGCCCGGCAAGCCCGCGTCAGCCTGCCTTCCGGCCAGTCATTGATGCTCGGCCAAGCGCAGCGCTGCCAGTTCGACGACCAGCGCTTCGGCCCTATCGAGGCGCTTGCCAGTGGCTCCGACGCCTGGGACAAAGGCCTGATCATCGCCAACGGCCAACACCTGGGCCACTTCATTGCCGAGCTGTCCCGCTATCGGCCGGGCTGGCTGCGCTGCGCCCCCGAAGTGGCGGACCTGAGCCTGAGCGGCACCTTCAAGCTCGACGATACCGAACAGGTCCTGCGTGCGATTGCCAGCGCCCTGCCCGTGCGCCTCGAACGGCGTACGCGCTACTGGGTGACCGTGGTCAGCGCATAAAAATCACCACGCCTGAACACTTTCCGCGGGCTTGTCCGACTCATAGGTGATCCCGGCACTTGCTGGCTGAATTTCCTTGAGAGAGCCCCATGACATCGACCTGCTCACCCCGCCGCTCGCCCACTCTGCGCACCAGCGTTGCGCTGTCCCTGCTGCTTGCAGGACCTGCCGCCGCACTGGCAGCGCCAGCCCATGACTACGAGCTGAGACAAGGCGACCTGGGCGAGGCCTTGACCGGCTTTGCCGCACAGGCCGGCGTGGTGCTGTCGTTCGACACTCGCCTGACCGCAGGCATGCGCACCCCGGGCCTGCACGGGCAGTACTCGGTGGAAGAGGCGTTGGCATTGCTGCTGCGCGGCACCGGCCTGCAGGCCGTGCGCGAAGCGGATGGCCGCTACAGCCTGGTGAAACTGCCGCAAGACAGCGCCATGGTGCTGGCCCCCAGCACCATCAGCGCCCAGGGCCTGGGCGAGGTCACCGAAGCGACCGGGTCCTATACCACCGGCTCGGTGTCCGTCGGCAAGACTCCGCAGGCGATCAAGGACACGCCGCAGACCGTGAGCGTCATCAGCCGCCAGCGCCTGGAAGACCAGAAGCTCACCACCGTGGCCCAGGCGATGACGCAAACCACCGGCATCAGTCTGTTCGAGGGCAGCCTGACCTCCACCCGCTACCTGTCCCGTGGCTTTGAAATCACCAACTTCCGCGTGGACGGCGGGGCGTCCATGGCCGATGGCGTGTGGAAGAATTCCGACACGGCGATCTTCGATCACATCGAAGTGCTGCGCGGCGCCGACGGCCTGTTCGCTGGCGCTGGCGAGCCCGGGGGAACGGTCAATTTCGTGCGCAAGCGCCCGACCTTCGAGCCCCAGGCCAGCATCACCACTTCGGCTGGCAGCTGGGACGACTACCGCAGCGAACTGGACGTCAGCGGCCCGCTGGCAGCCGACGGCAAACTGCGCGGCCGGGCAGTAATGGTCAGCCAGAACAAGCAGTCCTTCATGGATGACGCCAGTGCCAACCACGACCTGTTCTACGGCGTGCTGGAAGCCGACCTGACCGACAGCACCAACCTGTTCGTGGGCCTGAGCCGCGGCCGTTACCGCGACAGCGACCAGACCTACGGACTGCCCCGCTACAGCACCGGCGAAGACCTGAAACTGTCGCGCAGCCTGTTCCTGGCGGGTGCCGACGACTACTTCACACAGCGCGAGAACAGCTACTTCGCCACCCTCAAGCAACAACTGGGCGAAGACTGGAGCCTGAACCTCGACACCCTCTATACCCGCCTGCTCACGCAACGGGACTACTACAACTTCAACGGCGCCATCGATCCCGCCACCGGCAGCGGCAGCAACGCGGAATGGGGCTACCAGGACGCCAGGGCCCACGAACGCTCGGTCGACCTGTCGCTGCGCGGCAACTTCACCAGCTTCGGCCTGGAACACAGCCTGGTGGCCGGCTGGATGTGGCACGACTTCGACACCCGCACGCCCTTGTACACCGGCGGATTCGTCAGCGTGCCGAACATCTTCACCTTCGATCCCAAGGACTACCCGAGCCGCAAGGCACAAGCCGTGCAGAACGGCAGCAACCAGACGAAAAGACGTACCGACGGCCTCTACACCAACCTGCGCCTGCAACTGGCCGAGCCGCTGCACTGGTTCATCGGTGGCAGCCTGACCAACTACCGTTACGCCTACGACTACACCGATACCACAACGGGCGTGGTTTCCCCGTCCCGCTACGAGGACAGCAATGTGCTGGTGCCCTACACCGGCCTGACCTACGCCCTGACGCCGCAATGGACTGCCTACGGCAGTATCAGCGAAATCTACAAGTCCCAGGCCGATCGCCTTGCCGGCCCGCTGCCGGGTGGCAGCTCGCTGGATCCGATCGAGGGGCGCAGCTATGAACTGGGGATGAAGGGCTCGTTGTGGGACGGCAGGGTCAACACCTACGTGGCGCTGTACTACGTCAAGCGCGAGGGCGAGGCGGTGCGCGACCCGAACAGCGGCTCATCGAGCAACCCGCAGACCGGCGCCAGTTGCTGCTTCCTGCGCGAAGGCGAAGTCACCAGCAAGGGCATCGACCTGGAAATCAGCGGAGAAGTGCTGGAGCGCCTGCAAGCCACGTTCGGCTACACCTACAACCACATCGAAAAGAACGCCAGCTCGCTCGACTACACCTCGCTCACGCCCAAGCATCTGGCCAAGCTGTTTGCCACCTACCAACTGCCGGGTGCCTGGTCGGCGTTCAAGGTCGGCGGTGGAGTCACCGCGCAAAGCGCCAGCTTCGTCAGCGGCAGTGCCCTGGTCCGCGACGGCAACGGCAACCTGACCGGGCAGAGCCAGACCTACAGCTTCGGCCAGGCCGGCTACAGCCTGTGGAACGCCTTTGCCCATTACGACGTGGACGAACACTGGAGCCTGGCCCTGAACGCCGAGAACCTGTTCGACAAGCGTTACTACTCGACCGTGGGGTATTCGGACTACGCCAACTTCTACGGTGAGCCGCGACGTTATACGTTGACGTTGAGTGGGCGTTTCTAAGCCAGAAGGATCAATGGTGCATCAAGGAACTCGGTGATCCTGCGGTAGCGGCCAGCACTGCGCAGCATGCAACACTCGCAGGATCAACAGGGTGGATGCACCTTCCATGTAAACGACGATGTAGTTGGGCCTGACTACCATTTCCCGGGTGCCCTGAACCCTGCCAGGCTTATAGAGCCTCGGGTGTTCTCGCAGCTTCAAGGCTTTGCGTTCGATCTCGTCATACAGACGTTGCGCAGCATCAGGATCGTCATCCGAAATGTAGTCGATGATCGCCAGTAAATCGGCTCGCGCAGCTTGGGTCCATTCAAGCCCGAGCACGGCGCTTCCTGTCGATCAATGCTTGTGCCTCATCCATGACCTGCTCATGCGGTAGCGCTGCACGAGTATCCTCCAGCGCCTCCAGAACCTTGGCCCGGAACCATTCGTCATGAATCTGGGGATCGCTGGCCAGCCCCGCCGGCAACCCGCCCTCCTTGGTAACCCGGGTCAGAAAAATCCGCACCGCGTCCGAAACGGACAAACCAACGTTGGCCAATGTCTCGGTCGCATCGGCTTTCAACTTGTCGTCGATACGAATGTGGAGCATGGAAGTTTGGGCAGCCATTGCGGTGACTCCGAATTTGAATGTCGCCAGTGTGTATCTCAATCGATACACACTCAAGGACCTTCTGTCAGACCACCCTCAGCGCTAAAAGCACCAGAAGCCCGATTCATCCGGGCCTCTGGATGCCTGCTTCGCTAGCGGTACGCCCTTACGCCGAATACACCTTGCGCCCACTCACCCAGGTTTCCTCCACCTGGATACCACGCATGCCCGCAGCATCGGTGGCCGTCCATTGCAGCGGGTCCTGGGCCAGGATCACCAGGTCGGCCTGCTTGCCCGGTAACAGCGAACCCACCTGATGGTCGAGGTGGCATTGCCAGGCGGCATCGATGGTCACCGCGCGCAGGGCCTGGTGTACGTCGAGACGTTCGTCCTTGTTGAGAATCCGCTTGTTCTCGTCCGGCTCGTCCACCACGGCTTCCATCACCCGGCCGACGGCCTGCTCCATGTAGCGCAACGGGCCGAACGGGGTGACGAAACGGTCGCTGTGCAGGCTGATGCGCAGGCCACCTTTCAGGGCCGAAGCACAGCGGTCGAGCATGTTTGCCCGCTCCTCGCCGAGGATGGTCTGCTGGAACGCCCGGCCCCAATAGCCGACGTGACCGATCAGGAAGCTTGGGGAAATCGCCATGCGCTTCATGAGGGCGATGGCATCGTCGTGCAGCAGCGAGCAGTGCTCGATGCGATGACGCTGGTTGGCCCAGGCCGGTTCGCTGGTGAATGGCGGCTCGGGCAGCGGGGCCTTGTCGGTCGGCGGATTGCACAGGGCCAGTTGGTAGGCGGACAGCACGTTGTCGATGGCTTCGTCGCCGTTGGCATGGGTGAGGATCGGCCAGCCCTTGGCGGTGACATCGGCCATGACATTGGCCAGTTCGCGCACCGGGTTGTAGTTGAACAGGCCGTAGGCGCCGACGCCCGGTACCTGGTGTTCATGGCAGCATTGGTAGGGCGCGCTTTGCAGCCCGGTAAGCCCCTGGTTCGAGCCGTCGGCGATCAGCTTCATCGCGCGCAGGGTGAACAGTTCGTTGCCCTTGCTATCCAGCTCGGGATGGTAGGACTTCAGCCACATCTTCAGATCATCGGCATCGCTGCCATACAGGGCCCCGCCTACCCGCAGCGTCAGCACATGGGTCTTGGCCAGCAGGCGCATCAGGCCGATTTCATACTGCTTGCCGACCAGGCCGACGCTCGCATCGAACACCGTGGTGATGCCGCGCTTGTTGGCGTCCTTGAACACCTGCAGCAGGTTGCGGAAAAACTGGAACGCTCCCGGTTTAGGCAGCTTTGGGATCATCAGGGCCGATTGGGTTTCGGTGAGGACGCCATTCTTGTAATCCTTTTCGAGACCGGCCAGCTCCAGGGCCTTGGTGTTGGCATAGCTGATATGACCGGACGCGTTGAGCAGGAAGATCTTCAGCTCAGGCAATTCGGGGTAGAGGCCATCGAGCGTGGGCGCGTCGATGTCCTGCCATTCCTTCATCAACGAAGGATCGACACCGAATCCGGTCACCCATTGCTCAGCTTCGGGCTTGTCTTTCACCGCCTCGGCGGCCGTCACGATCCTGGCCTTGACGTAGTCGATGCTGTATTCCCTGTTCAGGCTCTGGTCCTGGATAGGCGACAGATCGGTCCATCCGGTGATCAGAGCAGTGGACATCAGGTGCGCATGAGCATCGATCAAGCCGGGCAACAGGGTTTCCTCCGGCTTCAGCGGGTGATCGACCGGCTTGTACTGCTGCATCGCCTTGCGCACATCGTCCAGCGCACCGCTCGCCTTCACCTCACCCTCGGCGATACCGATGGCCTCGACCTGCTGCCCCGGCCGCTCGGGATCAGGGTAGATATTGCCGCCAAAGAAAATCACGGCTTGCTGGCCGCCATGGGGGGCCAGGGTCTCGGCCTCGGAGAGCAGGGCTTGCCAGGCTTCGGCAGCGTGCTCGAAGCGCGGCAGCATGTTGGGGGTGCAGCAGGCACAGCCGAATTGAGGACGTTGCGACATGATGATTCCTTTCAGTTTCAGAGGTGGTCTGTGGAATGACGATGAACATCGCATGGCACGATTTCAGTTCGGTTTCCCCCGCGTCCCGCAGTGCGAAGAAGTCGAGAGGCCGTCCTGATCCGTGCTCGATCGCGGGCCTAACTTAACACTACAAATTGTGCGGGTAGTCACAATTTGGTCTGTGAACATAGCAATCCAGCACTGAACGCCAGGCACAAAAAAACCCGCTGCAAGGCGGGTTTCTTTGTGGATCATGCCTGCTGGAAACAGGCTATGAACGCGGGATCACTCCCACTCGATGGTCGCCGGCGGCTTGCTCGACACGTCGTAGGTCACTCGCGAGATACCTTCGATCTCGTTGATGATCCGGCCGCTGACGGTTTCCAGCAGCTCGTACGGCAGGTGCGCCCAACGGGCGGTCATGAAGTCCACGGTCTCGACGGCGCGCAGGGCGACGACCCAGGCGTAGCGACGGCCGTCACCGACCACGCCCACCGATTTGACCGGCTGGAACACCACGAAGGCCTGGCTGGTCTTGTGGTACCAGTCGGCTTTGCGCAGTTCTTCGATAAAGATGTGGTCGGCACGACGCAGCAGGTCGGCGTATTCCTTCTTCACTTCACCGAGGATGCGCACGCCCAGGCCCGGGCCCGGGAACGGGTGGCGGTAGACCATGTCGTACGGCAGGCCCAGCTCCAGGCCGATCTTGCGTACTTCGTCCTTGAACAGCTCGCGCAGCGGTTCGACCAGCTTGAGGTTCATTTCCTCCGGCAGGCCACCGACGTTGTGGTGCGACTTGATCACGTGGGCTTTGCCGCTCTTGGCGCCAGCCGACTCGATGACGTCCGGGTAGATGGTGCCCTGGGCGAGGAACTGGATGTTTTCCAGCTTGCTGGCTTCGGCATCGAACACGTCGATGAAGGTGCGACCGATGATCTTGCGCTTCTTCTCCGGGTCAGCTTCGCCTTCCAGGTTGCCGAGGAACTGCGCTTCGGCGTCGGCGCGGATGACCTTGACGCCCATGTTCTCCTTGAACATGGCCATGACCTGGTCACCTTCGTGCAGGCGCAGCAGGCCGTTGTCGACGAACACGCAGGTGAGCTGGTCGCCGATGGCGCGATGCAGCAGCGCGGCAACCACCGAGGAGTCGACGCCGCCGGACAGGCCCAGCAGGACGTTGGCCGAACCGACCTGCTCGCGAACCTGGGCGATGGCGTCTTCGACGATGTTCGAGGCGGTCCACAGGGCTTCGCAGCCGCAGATGTCGAGGATGAAGCGGGACAGGATGCGACCGCCCTGCTTGGTGTGGGTCACTTCCGGGTGGAACTGCACGCCGTAGTAGCCGCGGGCGTCGTCGAACATGCCGGCGATCGGGCAGCTCGGGGTGCTGGCCAGGACGTGGAAGTCCTGCGGCATGCGGGTGACCTTGTCACCGTGGCTCATCCACACGTCCAGGCCGAGGACGCCGTCGTCATCGACGTGGTCTTCGATGCCGTCCAGCAGGCGGCTCTTGCCGACCACGTCGACACGGGCGTAGCCGAATTCGCGCAGGTCCGAACCTTCGACCTTGCCGCCCATCTGCTCGGCCATGGTCTGCATGCCGTAGCAGATGCCCAGCACCGGTACGTTGAGGTCGAACACCGCCTGCGGCGCACGCGGGCTGTTGGCTTCGTGAACCGACTCGGGACCGCCGGCGAGGATGATGCCGCGCGGGTTGAAGGCACGAATCGCTTCATCGTCCATGTCGAACGGGTGCAGTTCGCAGTACACGCCGATTTCGCGCACGCGGCGGGCGATCAGCTGGGTGTACTGGGAACCGAAGTCGAGAATCAGGATGCGGTGAGCGTGAATGTCGAGGGCCATGACTCAATCTCGTCAGTGGTAATCGGAAACGACGCGGGGCTGTTCGATAACAGCCCCGCTGAACGGTGTTGCCGGAAGCATCAACCTACGCGGTAGTTTGGCGCTTCCTTGGTGATCTGTACGTCATGCACGTGGGACTCGGCCATGCCGGCACCGGTGATGCGCACGAATTCAGGCTTGGTGCGCATCTCTTCGATGGTGGCGCTGCCGGTGTAGCCCATCGAGGAACGCAGGCCGCCCATCAGCTGGTGGATGATCGCGGACAGTGCGCCCTTGTAAGGAACGCGGCCTTCGATGCCTTCCGGAACCAGTTTCTCGGCGCCGGCCGAGGAGTCCTGGAAGTAACGGTCCGAGGAGCCTTGCGCCTGGGCCATGGCACCCAGCGAACCCATGCCGCGGTACGCCTTGTAGGAACGGCCCTGGAACAGCTCGACTTCACCCGGCGCTTCTTCGGTACCGGCGAACATCGAACCCATCATCACGCAGGAGGCGCCAGCCACGATGGCCTTGGACAGGTCACCGGAGAAGCGGATGCCACCGTCGGCGATCAGCGGTACGCCAGTGCCTTCGAGGGCGGCAGCGACGTTGGCGATGGCACTGATCTGCGGCACGCCAACACCGGCGACGATACGGGTGGTGCAGATCGAGCCAGGGCCGATACCGACCTTGACCGCGTCGGCGCCGGCTTCGGCCAGGGCCTTGGCGGCAGCGCCGGTGGCGATGTTGCCGCCGATCACCTGCACTTGCGGGAAGTTCTCTTTCACCCAGCGAACGCGGTCGATCACGCCCTTGGAGTGACCGTGGGCGGTGTCGACCACCACCACGTCAACGCCGGCGGCAACCAGGGCGGCTACGCGCTCGCCGGTGTCCTTGCCGGTGCCGACCGCGGCGCCGACGCGCAGGCGACCCTGGTCGTCCTTGCTCGCCAGCGGGTAGGCCTTGGCCTTCTCGATGTCCTTGACGGTCATCATGCCCTTGAGGTTGAAGTCGGCGTCGACGATCAGGACCTTCTCCAGGCGATGCTTGTGCAGCAGCTCGCGGACTTCGTTCTTGTCGGCGCCTTCGCGGACGGTGACCAGACGCTCTTTCGGCGTCATCACTTCGCGAACGGTGGCATCCAGGCGGGATTCGAAACGCACGTCACGGGAGGTGACGATGCCGACCAGATCGCCGTTGTGCAGCACCGGCACACCGGAGATGTTGTTCAGGCGGGTCAGCTCGAACAGGTCGCGCACGGTGGCGTCGGCATCGATGGTGATCGGGTCCTTGACCACGCCGGCCTCGAACTTCTTGACCTTGCGCACTTCACCGGCCTGCTGGTCGATGGTCATGTTCTTGTGGATGATGCCGATGCCGCCTTCCTGGGCCATGGCGATGGCCAGGCGGGCTTCGGTCACGGTATCCATGGCGGCGGAGACCAACGGAATGTTCAGCTCGATGCCACGGGTCAAACGGGTCTTGAGACTGACTTCGTTGGGCAGTACCTCGGAATAGCCAGGTACAAGGAGAATGTCGTCGAAGGTCAGGGCTTCTTGGCTGATACGCAGCATCGCGGGGGCTCCCGGGCGGGAAAAATGGAAGCGCGCCATTATACTCATGCGCGCCTGTTCGCTCAATGTAAAGATGGGCCTTCGGTCAGTTGCCCGACAGCGTTCCGCGCACTACCGCCACCGGCTGGTCGAGCCAGTCGGCGAACTCGTCGAGGAAGGCTTGGCGGAAACCGGCCTGGGCCCACCCGTTGAAGATGAAGCCCAGGTTGGAAAAGGCACATGGCTGCAGGAAAAGGAAGCCGTTGATGTCGTCTTCATGGCCGCATTCCGGGCAGATGAAGTTGTCGGTCTGCGCCGGCATCCACTCTTCGAGGCTGTCGAACAGCGCCTCGCCGATCTCCTGACGGCACTCCGGGCAGCCCGCTTCTTCGAGGAAATCCACCGACGGCGTATAGATGCAGCGCTTGGTGATGATCTCCAGACCGTTGATACGCTTGCCGAACGGCAGCAGTTCGGGCCGTTCGACCACCTTGCGCGCCCCCTCGGCGATGGCATGGGCCATGCGATTGCCGGTGCCGCCGCAGGTGCTGAGGGACTCCTCGACGATCTTCTCGCGCACCAGCCAGCGCAGGATGGCCCGGGCGCGGGCTTCGTGCACCGGGATGGAGGACATTTTCGGAACGATGATGCTCTGGGTGATCATGACGGTGGTCGGCGCAACTCGAAATCGCCAGTCTACCTCACCTGGCTGTGGCGGATGCGCCGCCCGGATATCCTGACCGGCCTACAACTGGGCCCTGAAACTCCCGTCCAGCATGATCATTTCGTAAGGTGCATCGGGACCGGTACCGATCAGGTCGTCGGTTTTGTGAATCCGCACAAGGACATTCCTGAACTCGCCGGAGATCACACCCTGCTCGCCATTGTTCTGCAGCACGAGTTTGCCGCTGACCACGTCGAAGGAAACCGTGATATCACCCTCGGGAAAATAGGGCGGATTTCGGAAATACAGCGAATAACCGATGGTTACAGCGGGATCGACAACCGCTTCTCCGACTTCGTAGGAGCCACTCGGCAAATTTTTCCGCAGCCCGATCCCCAGTTGTTCGAAGAACGCGTCATGAGGCGGCCAGGTGCGATGGGTCCCGATGACCATCCAGGCGTTAAAGGCTGAGTCGTCAATCAACTCGACAATGTCGGCAACGTAGTCTCTCCGCTCACCACCCGCCATTCGCTTGAAGACCGCCGAAACAGCAGCGTCCTGACGGCCTGTGCCGCTAGTCGGTACGACCCGGTCGGGGTCGGCCAACCAGGTCCTGGCACTTTCATCGTTAGGTAATGAACTTTTCAGTGCACCAATGCGGCGCAAGTAGTCGAAAACAGCAGACATGATGGTGACTCCCTGGACATGGATGATGACGTTCCTCGCCGCACCGGGGTCGAACATCATCAATTCCACACGGGAGGACGCCCTTGGAATGCATCGAGAATGCGTCCGATCGGAACCTGACAGAAATAACAGGTTGGTGACTCATGCCTGGCTCAGGTAACGCCCGATCAGCGCCACGCCACTGGCCAGCACCAGCCAGGTGACCAACCGCACGAAGACCTCGCGAGACATGTTCAGGGTCAGGCGCCGGCCGATACGCAGGCCGAGCAGCATCATCGGCAACAGGCACACCGCCAGCAGCAACAGCGGCATGTCGGCATACACCCCGGCGATCAGGAACAGGCTCAGGCGCACCACGGTGCTGCAGCTGATCAAGGCGCTCTGGGTCGCCCGCGCCTGCTCGGTAGAGTCCAGCCGCGCATTGAGGTACAGCGCATATAGAAAGCCACCGCTGCCGAACAGCGCACCGAACAGCCCGCCCACCGTCCCCGCCGGCACCGACCACGCCGGAGCCAGATTCGCCGGCTTGACCTTCACCGCCAGGCTGTACAGCGCATAGGCGGTCACGAACAGGCCCATCAGCAGCATCAACACATCGGCATGCAGGTTGAGCAGGAACACCACGCCAAGGGTGCACCCCAGGGCCATGAACGGCAGCAGGCGCAGCAACTCGCCCCTGTTCACCGCCTTGCGCGCCGGCAGCCAGTTGCCGAAGGCGGCGACGAAGTCGAGCAGCACCAGCAGTGGGATGATCCGCGACAACGGCATGAAGTTGATCAGGATCGGCCCGGCCACCAGTGCTGTGCCGAAACCGGCGATGCCGAACACTATGTAGGCTGCGGCCACGCCGAGCAGGATCGGCAACCAGTCGAGCAGGGATAACGGCAATTGGGCGAACAGGGTCGAGAGCATCCGCAGAGCACCTTGAAGAGAGTTTCAGCGCACCTTACCCAGCGGGCAGTCATGCCGACTAATATGCAATATCGCCATCAGCCATCTCGAAACGGCATAGCTCATGATCTCTACCCGCCAGTTGCGCTACTTCGTCGAAATCGCCGAGAGCGGCAGCTTCAGTGCCGCCGCCGAACGCCTGTATATCGCCCAGTCGGCCCTGAGCCGGCAGATCCGTGAACTGGAACAGCAACTGGACACGGCGCTGTTCGAACGTACCGCCCGTCTGCCGCGCCTGACTGCCGCCGGCAGCGCCTTCCTGCCGCGGGCACGCAGCCTGTTGCAGGAGCTGGACAAAGCCGCCGACCTGGCTCGCGCCGTCGGCCAGGGCCTGCGCGGTAGCCTGCGATTGAGCCATTCCAGCACCGTCCCACTGACCGGTACCCTGTTGCAAAGGGTCAGTGGCTATCTGCACGACAACGCTGGGGTCTCCATGGAGATAGCCCAGCTTTCCTCCGAAGGCCAACTCGAGGAGCTGGCCGAGGGGCGTCTGGATATCGGCCTGCTGCGTCTACCGGTACTGCGCCAGCATGAGGGCCTGTGCGTCGAGCCACTACTGGCCGAGCCGCTGCTACTGGCAGTGGCCGAAAACCATCCACTGGCGCAGCGGGACAGCGTGCAACTGGCCGACCTGCGCGACGAGGCCTTCATCTCCATTCCCCATCGCCAGCGCGGCGGCCTGAGCTACCTGTCGGCAGAACTGTGCATGGCCGCCGGCTTCTTCCCCCGCCCGGCGCGGGTGGTGTCGCGCAAGACCACCCAGTTGCAACTGATCCAGGCCGGCTTCGGTATCGCCCTGCTGCCGCGCTGCATGCAGGACATTGCCCCGGCGGCGTTGCGCTTCATTCCTCTGGCCGATCCGGGGTGCGTCAGCACCGTCGCCATCGCCTACCGGCGCGATGCCGGGCCTCTGGTCCGGCAGTTCCTCGAACAGATGCACGAGAGCCAGTCTTGACCTTGAAGTAACTACAGGGTCCACCCTAGGCAAAAACACGGAGGCTTTGCCATGCGCACCCAACAGGACCAGGACTATCTGCAACGCACTGGGATACTCGATTTCGACGCCCCGGCGATCACCCGACTCATCGACAGCCGCGGCTGGCGCCAGTTGCCGGCGGAACAGGCGGCGCGGGCCGTCTACGAGTTCTGCCGCGACGAGATCCTGTTCGGCTACAACGCCGGTGCCGACAGCCTGTCGGCCTCGGCGATCCTCGACGAAGGCCTGGGCCACTGCAACACCAAGTCGAACCTGCTCATGGCCCTGCTGCGCGCCCTGGGCATCCCCTGCCGACTGCGCGCCTTCACCATCGACAAGCACCTGCAAAAGGGCGCGATGACCGCCTTCGTCTACTTCATGGCACCACGGGAGATCCTGCACACCTGGGTCGAAGTCAGCCTGGACGGGCAGTGGGTGGTGCTCGAAGGGGTGATTCTCGACCAGCAGTACCTACGCGCGTTGCAGAACAGATTCAGCAACTGCCGACACGCTTTCTTCGGCTATGGCGTGGCGACACCTTCCCTGGCCGAGCCGGCGGTGCAGTGGACCGGCCGCGATACCTATATCCAGCACGAAGGCATCGCCCGGGAATTCGGCCTGTATGACTCGCCGGACGATTTCTACCGCGAGCACAAGACCAACCTGAACGGACTGAAGGGCTGGCTGTACCACAACTTCTTCTACAAGGTGCTCAACGACAACGTACGGCGCATCCGCGAGGGCGTGCTGGACTCTGGCGGCAATCGCGCCTGTGGTCACCGGCAGTAGCCCACGACAGATTTCAAGACACCAGGCTGACCTCCACGAACGTAGCCAGCCCCCAGGCACGAGATACAGTGGAATACAAAGGCCACAAGGCAACCGCGGGCAAGCGCTATACACTGCGTCCCATCCACCCCAAACGAGGAACCGGCATGGACCATGTCGATCACGTACTCATCGTCGATGACGACCGCGAGATCCGCGAGCTGGTCGGCAATTACCTGAAGAAGAACGGCCTGCGCGTGAGCCTGGCGGCGGATGGCCGGCAGATGCGCGCCTTCCTCGACGGCAATACGGTGGACCTGATCGTGCTGGACGTCATGATGCCCGGCGACGACGGTCTGAAGCTGTGCCGTGAGCTGCGCGTGGGCAAGCACAAGGCCACCCCGGTGCTGATGCTCACCGCGCGCAACGACGAGACCGATCGCATCGTCGGCCTGGAAATGGGCGCCGACGACTATCTCAGCAAGCCCTTCTCCGCCCGTGAGCTGCTGGCGCGGATCAATGCCGTGCTGCGCCGCACCCGCATGCTGCCGCCGAACCTGCAGGTCAGCGAAGCCAGCCGCCTGATCGGCTTCGGTCGCTGGAAACTGGACACCACTGCCCGCCACCTGCTTGACGAAGACGGCACCCTGGTCGCCTTGAGCGGCGCCGAGTACCGCCTGCTGCGCGTATTCGTCGATCACCCGCAGCGCGTGCTCAGCCGCGAGCAGTTGCTGAACCTGACCCAGGGCCGCGAGGCGGACATCTTCGATCGTTCCGTCGACCTGCTGGTCAGCCGCCTGCGCCAGCGCCTCCTTGATGACGCCCGTGAGCCGGCCTATATCAAGACAGTACGCAGCGAAGGCTACGTCTTCGCCCTCGCCGTCGAACTGCTGGAGCCCCATACCTGAAGGCGCGCCGAGCCGGCGCCCGACAGCCTTGTACAAAGCGATACATCACGGCCATTGCCGGACACATCACGGATAAACCCGGTTGACACCATGGCTCCACGAATCGCGGCGGCATTCCGCACGTCGCGTTCATACCCCGGAGCCTTGCCATGAACCGTCCCGTTGAAATCACTTCGAAGTCGCCAAAGTCCGTTTTCGAACCACTCGATCGCCTCGCTGCCTGGAGCTGGGACATTCCCCTGCGGCTGTTCCTGGCCTGGGAGTTCCTGGAATCGGGTCTGGAGAAATGGCACGGCGACAACTGGTTCGAACAGATCCACGCCAACTTCCCTTTCCCGTTCAACCACTTCTCCGCCGGCTTCGACTGGCAGGTGTCGATGTGGGCTGAACTGATCGCGCCGGTGCTGCTGCTCCTGGGCCTGGCAACGCGCTTCGCCTCGGCCGCGCTGATCGTCGTGACCCTCGTCGCCATCGCCGCCGTGCACTGGCCGACACAGTGGTCGGGCCTGGCGGAGCTGGCCCGGGGCTACAGCATCACCGACCATGGCTTTGGCAACTACAAGTTGCCCCTGATCTACCTGGTGGCGTTGGTGCCGCTACTGCTGAAAGGATCTGGGGGGCTTAGTGTGGATGCCTTGGTTCGTCGGTTCGCGAGCAGCGTTCGTTCGGTCTGATTACCTGCTTTGCGACATGGGTATCTACGCGTTCTTTTTACTTTGTGCTGGTGCTGGTGCGGCGAGCTTATCCGTTCAAGGCGGCGCCGCTGGCGGCCCCTTCCGCCTTTACGGCGGCCTACTTTTTTCTTGGAAAAAGTAGGCAAAACCGCCTGCTCCTGCATCCGGCCCTACGCTTCGCTACGGGTCCCCTCCCTCCGGTGCCTTACAGGGGCCGAGCGGCCTACGACTTGCTGCGCAAGTCTACATCTCGCTCCTTCGGCTAACGCCGAAGGGTGCTGCGCACCTGCCCCTTCCAGACACCTCCGCTCGGCCTCCTGACGTCGCGAGTTACGGGTGGCGCCTGCACGGGCGCATCTTCGAAATCAAAGACTGCGCCAACAGGTCAAAGCCAAAGCAGGAGCTTTTACTCCTGCTCTTGCTCTGGCTTTTGCTCTTCTTGCGCGCCAGTTCAGACACCACAAGGTGCGACCTTGTCAGGCCGCGATGGCCGCGAAAGGCGCCGGAAGGAGGGGACCCGAAGCTCAGCGTAGGGCCTGATGTGGGAGCGAGCGGTTTTCGTCCATTTTGCCAAGACAAAATGGACTCGCCGTAGAGGCGAAAGGGGCCGGCAGCACCGGCATAGCAAACGGATAAGTGCGGGCTTTCAGCGTCCAGGATCATCCGAAAATCCGGGTACCGGCAAAAGGCCCGCACACCTTAAAAGAGATGCACGGGCCTGGCAGTCAAAAGCGCAATCACGGAATCACAAACCCCACCTCGATATTGCCCCGGGTCGCCTTGGAGTACGGGCAGATCTGGTGCGCTTCCGCCACCAGTTTCTCCTTGTCCTCCGCCGACAATCCGGGCAACTGCACGGTCAGCCGGGCAGCCAGGGCGAAGCCGCCGTCAGCGGTGTTGCCCAGGGACACATCGGCATCCACCGCCACGCCTTCCGGCAGCCGGACGTTGTATTTCTGCCCGGCCCGACGCAGGGCGCCGATGAAACAGGCGGACCAGCCGATGGCAAACAACTGCTCGGGATTGCTGCCGGGACGGCCGGAGCCGGGCGGGCTCAGCGCCAGGTCCAGCTCGCCGTCGAGGGTCTGGCCGCGCCCGTCGCGGCCGCCGGTGGTGTGGGTCTTGGCGGTGTAGAGGATGGTTGTCAGGGCGTTGCTCATGCTGTTTCTCCTTCACGGACGAGGACGGTTGTTGCAGTTGGGCGGGTGCCGAGCACCGCGCCTTGCTCCTTGAGGCTGCGCAGCAGGGCGAGGCCCGGCGTTTCGATGGCAGCCAGTTCGAGGCCGGCGATGTGCGCCAGCGCCTTGAGGTGTTCACGGCCCGTGAGCTGGCTCTGCTGCAGCGATACCAACAGGGCATGGGCCAAAGGGGCAAGGCGCGAAAAGTGCACCTTCAGGTCGGCGCCACGGCGGACCAGCAGCAACGTGGGTGCAAGGGGCTTCTCCTGCGGGATGTGGCCTGGACCGATCTGACTCACCGGCCAGACATAGGCCAGTGGTGCGGCAAGACTGGAGAGCAGCGGCACACCGTCAAGCAGGTCGCCGTCCGCATCATGGGCCGGCTCGACCTCGTCACTGAGCAGCAGCGCGGTCTCGATCCATTCGTAATGAGCCAGTTCCACCACCCAGCCAGGCTGCCCGGAGCAGGTGTCCAGGTAGTCGACGAACTCGCCGGCGACTTCAGTGAACAGTGGTGTGTGACACCGATAACGGGCGTAGAAACCCTCGGTGAGCGACTGCCATTGCTCGTCCGGCAAGCTGGCGCGCAGCACCGGGAAGTTGCCGGCCAGCAGCGACTGCAGGTTGCCCAGGAACAGTTGCCGATACACCGCCAGGCGCCGCTCTTCGATGCCGGGTGGCGCTGCGTTGGCCTGCGGGTCGCGAATGAAACGGGTCATGCGCAGTTGCTGTTCACGCAGGGTCTCAGCCATGGCGCACCTCCCGCGCATACGCCGCATGCTGCAACTCGCGGATGCAGGCCACTTCGTCGAGCAGTTCGGCCAGCGGCGGCAGGTTGAAATCACGTTCCAGCAGGGTCGGCAGATTGCCCAGGTGCTGGTAGGCGCTGGCCAGCAAGTCCCAGACATCGGGTCTCACGCTGGCACCGTGGGTATCGATCTTCAGGTCTGGCGCGTGGTCGTAATGACCCGCCACATGCAGGCAGGCAACCCGCCTGGCCGGCACACGGGCGAGAAAGCCGGCAGCGTCGTAGCCATGGTTGTGCGCGTTGACGTAGAGATTGTTGATGTCCAGCAACAGGTCGCAGTCGGCCTCATCGAGTACCGCGCGGAGGAAGTCGATCTCGCTCAGCGCCTGGTAGGGCGCGGCGTAGTAGGAGATGTTTTCCACGGCAATGCGCCGGCCAAGGACGTCCTGCACTTCGCGGATGCGTCCGGCGATATGGCGCACCGCTTCGTCGGTAAAGGGCATGGGAATCAGGTCGTACAGATGGCCTTCGTCAGAGCAGTAGCTCAGGTGTTCGCTGAACAGCGGCACCTGATAGAGGTCGAGGAATTCGCCAATGCGGCACAGGAACGCGTGATCCAGCGGCTCCGGGCCGCCGAGGGACAACGACAGGCCGTGACAGGACAGCGGGAAGCGTTCGGCCAGGCGGGCCAGGTCTCGACCATATGCACCGCCGACGCCGATCCAGTTGTCCGGTGCGACTTCGAGAAAGTCCACCGCGTCGTCGGCCATGCTCAGCAGGTCGGGCAGCAACGCACGGCGCAGGCCGAGACCGGCGCCTTGCAGGGATGCGGGAAGGGTCATGGCGGTCTCCTGCGGGATGAAATGCCCTCCCCGGCCAGTGGCCCGGGGAGGTTGCCGGTGCGACTCAGTTCCTGGCCTGGCTCAGCTTGCTGTAGAGATCGGACGGGAACGGTTTGCCGTTGGCGTCGAACTGGTTCTTGCGGAACTGGTAGACCTCGCCTTCGGAGAGATAACCGTCATGGTTGGCATCGATGGCATCGAACTCGGCGTTGGCCTTGGGCGCCACGGCCAGCAGTTCGGCACGGGAAACCCGGCCGTCGTGGTCGGCGTCGGTACGGTTGAAGGAGGCGTCGCCGCACTTGCCTTCACCGCACTTGCCCTCGGCGCCGCTGGCTTTGACCTGAGCGCCGCTGGCCCCGCATTTGCCTTCACCGCATTTGCCTTCGCCGGCCTTTTCGGCGGAGGCCAGTTGGTAGCCTTGCGGCAACGCCTCGGCAGCAAAAGCGGAGGCCAGGTTCAGGCCGCCGACCAGCACGGCAGCCAGAAGGCCCAGTTGGGTTTTCGAGGTACGGGTCATGATGCTTCTCCAGATACTGGGGCGCATTCGCGCGCCGGGTCATGCCTCAAGGGCGGATGAGCCAGCAAACGGGGCCAGCAGGCCTTGTCGTTCGGGCTGGGTCATTTGGCCTGCGGCGTGTATCCCGGACGTATCCGGCGGAGGAAGCATTTGTAAGGGAGTCCGGAAGGCATGCCGCCAGATACAGAGGGATACATCCGGCAGCGCGCTCGGTGTAACCGCGTTGATTCCACCTTGTGACACCCGTCCCCCCGATCCTTTATAGTGCCGCCCCATGATCAGAGACCCTTTCGAACGCCTCGGCCTCGACCGTGAAGTGCTCACCGTCAGCCAACTCAACGGCCGCGCCCGCGTGCTGCTGGAAGATGTCTTCAGCAGCATCTGGGTCGAGGGCGAGATATCCAACCTCGCCCGCCCTGCCTCCGGCCACGTCTATTTCACCCTGAAGGACAGCGGTGCCCAGGTGCGCTGCGCGTTGTTCCGCAACAACGCCGCCCGGGTCCGCCAGGCCCTGCGCGACGGGCTGGCGGTCAAGGTGCGCGGCAAGGTTTCGCTGTTCGAGGGCCGTGGCGACTACCAGTTGATCCTCGATACCGTCGAACCGGCCGGTGACGGCGCCCTGCGCCTGGCCTTCGAGGCACTGAAGGAAAAGCTCGCCGCCGAGGGCCTGTTCGCCGCCGAGCGCAAGCGCCCGCTGCCCGCCCATCCGCAACGCATCGGCATCATCAGCTCGCCCACCGGCGCGGTGATCCGCGACATCATCAGCGTATTCCGCCGCCGGGCGCCGCAGGTCGAACTGAACCTGGTGCCCACTGCCGTGCAGGGCCGCGAAGCCATCGGGCAGATCGTCCGGGCTATCCAGAAGGCCGACGCCCAGGGCTTCGACGCGCTGATCCTGGCCCGCGGCGGCGGCTCGCTGGAAGACCTCTGGTGCTTCAACGAAGAAGCCGTGGCCCGTGCCATTGCTGCCTGCGTAACCCCGATCGTCAGCGCCATCGGGCATGAGACCGATGTGTCCATCAGCGATTTCGTCGCCGACGTACGCGCCCCGACGCCCTCCGCCGCCGCCGAACTGCTGGCACCGGACAGCAGCGATCTGCAACGGCGCCTGGAAAACCTGCAACGACGCCTGCTGCTGCGCATGCAGAACCGCCTGGTGCATGACCGCCTGCGCCTCGACGGCCTGGCCCGGCGCCTGCGTCATCCCGGCGAGCGCCTGCGCCAGCAGGCCCAGCGTCTCGATGACCTGGACATGCGCCTGCGCCGCGCCTTCGAGCAGCGCCTCAACCAGCGTCGCGAACGCCTGGCCCGCCTCGATACCCGCCTCGCCGCGCAGCATCCCGGGCGCACCCTGGCCCTGCTCAAGCAGCGCCTGGACAACCTCGCCGAGCGCCTGCCGAAAGCCATGCGCGACCAGCTCAAGGACCGCCGCCAGCAGCTGCAGGCCCAGGTGCAGATGCTCGAAGTGGTCAGCCCGCTGGCCACCCTGGGGCGTGGCTACAGCATCCTTCTCGACGAGCGCGGCCAGGCCATTCGCAGTGCCGCGCAGACGCAGAACGGCCAGCGCCTGAAGGCCCGCCTCGGCGAAGGCGAGTTGCTGGTGCGGGTCGAGGACAATCACCAGACTCCGGTCACGCTTTCCCTTCTGGACTGAACCCATGCCACGACTGTTTTCCGCACTTCTCCTGCTGTGCCTGACCTTCGCCAGCAGCGCCCAGGCCAGCTACATCACCCGCCAGCTGAACAAGCCGGTGCCCGGCGGCGTCGCGGTGATCGACCTCGGCCCGTCGGCCCAGCCCCTGACCGCGCGTTTCGATGGCAAGCCGGTGCTGGTGGTCAAGGAGCAGAACAACTGGCTGGCCATCGTCGGCATCCCCCTGACCCAGAAACCCGGCAGCGCCAGCATCACCCAGGGCAACCGCAGCCTGAGCTTCACGGTCGGCAGCAAGAAGTACCAGGAACAGCACATCACCCTGAAGAACCAGCGCCAGGTCAATCCGAATCCGGCCGACCTCAAGCGCATCGATGCCGAGCTGGCCGAGCAGATCAAGGCCTACCGCAGCTTCAGCGCCGGCACGCCGAGCAACCTGATCCTCGACAAGCCGGTCAACGGCCCGCTGTCGAGCCGCTTCGGCGTGCGCCGTTTCTTCAACGGCGAGGAGCGCAACCCGCATTCCGGCCTGGACTTCGCCGTGCCTGCCGGCACCCCGGTGAAGACCCCGGCCAATGGCAAGGTAATCCTCACCGGCAGCTACTTCTTCAACGGCAACACGGTGTTCGTCGATCATGGGCAGGGCTTTATCAGCATGTTCTGTCACCTGTCGAAGATCGATGTGAAGCCAGGCCAGGTGCTGACCCGCGGGATGGTGGTGGGCAAGGTCGGCTCGACCGGACGCGCCACCGGCCCGCACATGCACTGGAATGTCAGCCTCAACGACGCGCGGGTCGACCCGGCGATTTTCATCGGTGCCTTCCAGCCCTGAGCGACAAGCCAGACGGCGCTGTTGCGCCAATCAAAAAGACCGCGCAACCGACGCGGTCTTTTTCATTGCAGGGCGCGATTAAATGCCGATAAAAACCGGATTCCGCACATTTCTATCAATTTTTTCGAGGTGCTTGCCATCTTTCACCTCACTGGTTAGGGTTGAGGGCATGAAAACCTTTGAAATGCTTATCCGCCTCCGCCAACACCGCAGCCTTTGCCTGGTCAGTGCACGACTACCAAGCTGAATCGCGTCGCCTCGCCCATTCCAAATTTTTTCTTGTTTCGGCAGGCCAGTTCCAGGCCGCATTAAAGGATTGCTCTCATGTCCATGCTCAAAGACCCTTCGAAGAAATACCGCGCCTTCCCGACCATCGACCTGCCTGACCGCACCTGGCCGTCGAAGACCATCACCCAGGCGCCGATCTGGTGCAGCTCCGACCTGCGCGACGGCAACCAGTCGCTGATCGAGCCGATGGACTCGGAAAAGAAACTGCGCTTCTGGAAGACCCTGGTCAGCGTGGGCGTGAAGGAAATCGAAGCCTCGTTCCCGTCCGCCTCGCAGACCGACTTCGACTTCGTCCGTACCCTGATCGAAGACGGCCACATTCCTGACGACACCACCATCCAGGTCCTGACCCAGGCCCGCGAAGACCTGATCTCGCGCACCTTCGAGTCCCTGCGCGGCGCGAAGAAGGCCATCGTCCACCTGTACAACGCCACCAGCCCGTCGTTCCGCCGCATCGTCTTCAACCAGGACAAGCAAGGCGTGAAGGACATCGCAGTGAACGCCGCCAAGCTGTTCGTCAAATACGCCGCCCAGCAGCCGGAAACCCAGTGGACCTTCCAGTACTCGCCGGAGACCTTCAGCGCCACTGAAATGGAATTCGCCAAGGAAGTCTGCGACGCGGTGATCGAGGTGTGGAACCCGACCCCGGAACACAAGATCATCCTCAACCTGCCGGCTACCGTCGAAGTGTCGACGCCGAACGTCTACGCCGACCAGATCGAATGGTTCTGCCGCAACGTCAACCGCCGTGACAGCGTGATCATCAGCCTGCACTGCCACAACGACCGCGGCACCGGCATCGCTGCCACCGAACTGGGCCTGATGGCCGGCGCCGACCGTGCCGAAGGCTGCCTGTTCGGTAACGGCGAGCGTACCGGCAACGTCGACCTGGTGACCCTGGCCCTGAACCTCTACACCCAGGGCATCGACCCTGAGCTGGACTTCTCCGACATCGACGGCGTGCGCAAGGTGGTCGAAGAGTGCAACCAGCTGCCAGTGCACCCACGTCACCCGTATGTCGGCGACCTGGTCCACACCGCATTCTCCGGCTCGCACCAGGATGCCATCCGCAAGGGCTTCGCCCAGCAGAAGGAAGACACCTTGTGGGAAGTGCCGTACCTGCCGATCGACCCGGCCGACATCGGCCGCAGCTACGAGGCGGTGATCCGCGTCAACAGCCAGTCCGGCAAGGGCGGTATCACCTACCTGCTGGAACAGGAATACGGCATCAGCCTGCCGCGTCGCATGCAGATCGAGTTCAGCCAGGTGGTCCAGGGTGAAACCGACCGTCTCGGCCTGGAAATGACTGCGCAGCAGATCTACAAACTGCTGCAACGCGAGTACCTGCAAGCCAACTCGCCGTACGCGCTGGTCAGCCACCGCCTGCAGGAAGAAAACGGCCACAGCGCCGTGGAAGTGGAAGTTTCCGGCGAAGGCGAGACCACCCTGCACTGGCGCGGCAAGGGCAACGGCGCCCTGGAAGCCCTGGTGGCCGGCTTGCCGGTTGCCGTGGAAATCATGGACTACAACGAGCACGCCATCGGCGCCGGCACCAATGCCAAGGCCGCGGCCTACATCGAACTGCGGGTTGCCGGCGGTCGTCCGGTACACGGCGTGGGCATCGATGAAAACATCACCACCGCCAGCTTCAAGGCGCTGTTCAGTGCGCTGAACCGCTCCCTGAGCCAGCAATCGGCAAAGGCAGCGTAAGTTTCGTCGCGCTGTCCGCCAGATGAAAAAGCCCGCCTCTCGGAGGCGGGCTTTTTTATTTGTGCAAAAAAAAGGGCGCCGACCAAGCGCCCCGAACAGCCGTAAAGCACACAACTTGATGGTTATTCGTCCAGCAGCGCGATCGCCTCGGCGCTGCATTTCTCCACGGCGGCCCAGTCGCCGTTCTTGATCCAGCCGCTGTCGAGCATCCAGGTACCGCCCACGCACATGACGTTGGGCATGTTCATGTAGCTCTTCAGGTTGTCCGGCCTGACTCCACCCGTAGGGCAGAAGCGCACGTCGGAGAACGGACCGGCATAGGCCTTGATCGCGGCGATGCCGCCGCTGATTTCCGCCGGGAACAGCTTGAAGCGCCGGTAGCCGAGGGCGTAGCCCATCATGATTTCCGACGGTGTGCTGATGCCCGGCAGCAGCGGGATATCGCTCTCGACGCCAGCCTGGAGAATTTCCTGGGTCACGCCCGGGGTGACCACGAACTGCGCCCCCGCTGCTTCCACCGCATCGAACTGCGCGCGGTCCAGCACCGTGCCGGCGCCGATGCACAGCTCCGGACGCTGCTCGCGCAGGACCTTGATGGCCTTGAGGCCGTGCTCGGAGCGCAGGGTCACTTCCAGGGTGCGGATGCCACCGGCAGCCAGGGCATCGGCCAGGGGCAGGATATCGGCCTCACGGGCGATGGTGATCACCGGCAGGATGCGCGCCTGGCCGCAGATCGCGTCGATCCGGGCGATTTTTTCGGCCATGGTCAGCAATGGCGTTGGGCGTTCGAGCGTGGTCATGACAGGGGTCCTTGGCTCATGGGCACCAGTAGATGCTCAAAGGGTCGTGAAGAAAGGCGCGAATCGGCATCTGCGCCGGCTCGTTGCCCGCCAGCGCGGCGCGCAGGGTAGCGAGTTTGCCCTCGCCTTGCACGGATAACGCGGTAAACGCCGCCGTGGCCAGCAGGCGTCGGGTCAGGCTCAGGCGCTGATGCGGTACAGCCGGTGCCAGCATCGGCAATACCCGCCGCTCGCCCTCCGCACGCAATCCCTCGGCGAGATTGGGGCTGTCGGGGAACAGCGAGGCGGTATGGCCATCGTCGCCCATGCCCAGCACCAGCACGTCGATCGGCGGCAGTTCGGCCAGGGCCTGGTCGGCGGCCAATGCAGCAGCGTCAAGGCTGGCGGCGTTGCGATAGAGGCCAAGGAAACGCGCCTTGGCCGCCGCGCCCTGAAGCAGATGACGGCGCACCAGGGCCTCGTTGCTGTCGCCATGCTCGACCGGCACCCAGCGCTCGTCAGCCAGGCTGACAGTCACTTTCGACCAGTCCAGGGACTCTTGCGCCAGCGCCTGGAAAAACGCCACCGGGCTGCGCCCGCCGGAGACCACCAGGGTCGCCCCGCCCTGCCCGGCGATCGCCGCGCGCAGGCGCTCGGCAACGTCTCCGGCCAGGCGCCGGGCCAGTTGCTCGGCATTCTTCAGTGCATGCGCGGTGACCGTCGCCGGCCACTGCATTTCAGATATCGCCATACCACGACCTCCCATCACGGGTAATCAGTGCCACCGCCGCCACCGGCCCCCAGGTGCCAGCGGCATAGGGTTTCGGTGTCTCGCCGGACTGTTTCCAGCCGGCGATCAACTGGTCGCACCATTTCCACGCGTATTCGATTTCATCCTTGCGCACAAACAGGTTCTGGTTGCCACGCATCACCTCCAGCAGCAGCCGCTCGTAGGCATCGGGAATCCGTGCGCTGCGAAAGGTGCCATCGGAGAAATTCAGTTGCAGCGGGCTGCTGCGCAGTTGCATGCCCTTGTCCAGGCCCTGCTCCTTGGTCATCACCCGCAGCGAGATACCCTCGTCCGGCTGCAGGCGGATGATCAGCTTGTTGCCGATCTGCAAACGCTGTTCCGCAGCAAAGATATAGTGCTGCGGTTCCTTGAAGTGGATAACGATCTGCGACAGCTTCTGCGGCATGCGCTTGCCCGTGCGCAGGTAGAACGGCACCCCGGCCCAGCGCCAGTTGCGGATATCGGCGCGCAGGGCGACGAAGGTCTCGGTGTCGCTGTGGGTGTTGGCGTTGTCCTCTTCCAGGTAACCCGGCAGCGCCCGGCCATCGCTGTGCCCGGCGATGTACTGGCCGCGCACCACGCGGGTGCCCAGGCCTTCGCCGGTGATCGGCGCCAGGGCCTTGAGCACCTTGACCTTCTCGTCGCGGATGCTGTCGGCGGAGAGGTCGCTGGGCGGGTCCATGGCGATCAGGCAGAGCAGTTGCAGCAGATGGTTCTGGATCATGTCGCGCAGCTGCCCGGCCTTATCGAAATAGCCCCAGCGCCCCTCGATGCCGACCTTCTCGGCAACGGTGATTTCCACATGGGAAATCGAGGTCTGGTTCCACTGGGTTTCGAACAGGCTGTTGGCGAAGCGCAGGGCGATCAGGTTCTGCACCGTCTCCTTGCCCAGGTAATGGTCGATGCGGTAGATGCGGTTTTCCGGGAAGAACTGCGCCACCGCGTCGTTGACCCGCCGCGATGACTCCAGATCGTGCCCGATGGGTTTTTCCAGCACCACGCGGGTGCGTTCGCCCAGGCCGACCTTCGCCAGGTTTTCGCAGATGCCGCCGTAGACCGCTGCCGGGGTGGCGAAATAGGCGATCAGCGGGGTTTGCGGCAGCACCTGCTCGACCAGCGCCGGGTAGGCCGCAGCGTCGAGAAAGTCCATGTGCAGGTAGCTCAGGCGCCCGAGGAAGCGGCGCAGCACGTCGCTGTCCAGCGCCTCGGCGGCGACGAACTCGTGCAGGTGCGCCTCGATCGACGCCAGGTGCTCATCGGCGCTACCCGGCTCGCGGGCCAGGGCCAGCAGGCGGGTGCCCTCGTGCAGCAGACCGGCGCGGTCCAGTTGGTAGAGCGCCGGGAACAGCTTGCGCAACGCCAGGTCGCCAAGGGCGCCGAACAGGGCAAAGGTGCAGGGCTCAACACTGATGGAAGACATGATGTAGGTTCTTTTACCAAGTGGAAGTAGAAATACCTGTTTCCAGCGTGGGAATCAAGATCAAATGTAGTAATAACAACAACATTGCCTACGACCGCTATATTCAAGTGGTGCAGTAACCATGCCACCAGTAGGATAAGCCTTCGTGACAGTAGCCCCGCGCCGACCGCAGGCTGTCTCCCAAACCCAAGGAAACCTCAATGGATCGCGTGCGAAACCTCCTGGAACAGATCCAGGGCCGTCTCGACGAGTTGAACAAGGCCGAGCGCAAAGTCGCCGAAGTCATCCTGCAAAGCCCCCAGCAAGCCACCCGCTTCAGCATCGCCGCGCTGGCCCAGGCGGCCAAGGTCAGCGAACCGACGGTCAATCGCTTCTGCCGCTCCTTCGGCGTCAGCGGCTACCCCGAGCTCAAGCTGCAACTGGCGCAGAGCCTGGCCAGCGGCGCCGCCTACGTCAGCCGTGCGGTGGAAGCCAACGACGACCCGGCCGCCTACACCCAGAAAATCTTCGGCAGCACCATCGCCTCGCTCGACGTCGCCTGCCAGCAGCTCGACCCGGCACTGATCAGCCGCGCCGTGGACATGCTGATCCAGGCCCGGCAGATTCACTTCTTCGGCCTGGGTGCCTCGGCACCGGTGGCCCTGGATGCCCAGCACAAGTTCTTCCGCTTCAACCTGGCGGTGTCGGCCCATGCCGACGTGCTGATGCAACGCATGCTGGCCTCGGTGGCGCACACCGGTGACCTGTTCGTGATCATTTCCTACACCGGGCGCACCCGCGAGCTGGTGGAAGTGGCGCAGCTGGCGCGGGACAACGGCGCCTCGGTCTTGGCCCTGACCGCCGCCAACTCGCCCTTGTCCAAGGCCAGCAGCCTTAGCCTGAACATCCCGCTGCCGGAGGATACCGACATCTACATGCCGATGACCTCGCGGATCATCCAGCTCACCGTCCTGGATGTACTGGCCACCGGCATGACCCTGCGCCGCGGGGCGGATTTCCAGCCGCACCTGAGGAAGATCAAGGAAAGCCTGAATGCCAGCCGGTATCCGCTGGATGATGAATTGGGTTGATCCGGGATCTTTAGTGATCTTGAGGGCCTCATCGCTGGCAAGCCAGCTCCCACAGGTGTTGTGGGTGCTGGCTTGCCAGCGATGAGGCCCTCAGGCTTGTAAACTTACTACAAGCCGATCTCAGAACGACGACTGCACCTTGATCCCCGCCACCAGGGCATTGTCCACCTCGTCCACCCCACCCGGGCTCTTGATGTACTGCAGGTTCGGCCGCACGGTCAGCCAGTCGGTGACGTGGAAGCCGTAGTACAGCTCGGCGTTGTACTCGCTGCGCTGGATCGGCACGAAGGCCGGGTTGTCGTAGTCGTCGATACCATTGGCGGCATTGAGCAGCTCCGCCCGCTTCTTCACATCGTCGTTGACGTGGATCCGCGCCACGCCGAAGCCGATATCGTCCTTGGGCCGACCATCGAACGCGCCTTTGTAGACCACCCCCACCTGCTGGTAGTTGTCCACCACGTTGGTGTCCTTGTCATGCACGGTGAAGTTGGCGAACAGGCTCAGGCCACGATTGGCATCGCCGTTGTGCGTGGTGACCTGCTGCTGCGCCACCACCCACCAGCCATGCTTGCTCGAATGGGATTGGCTCGGGTCGTAGACATCATCGGCCTTGGCGGTGCTGTAGTAATAGCCGAGGCGGTATTCACCCGGCAGCCCGTTGACCTCGGGCGACCAGACCAGCTCCACCGGCAGGATCATGCCCTTGGTGCCGCTGCCGCTGAGCTTGAAGCCGTTGCCGGTTTCCAGGTTGGACGGATTCTGCTCGAACACCCCGACCTGGGCGAAGAACTCTGGCGTAAGGTTGTACTTGACCCGCAGCGCCCATTGGCTGACCGGCCAGTTGTACCAGATGCCCCCGACCCAGTTGCCCACCTGCGAGCCGCAGAAGGCCAGGTTCTGGAAGTCGCAGGGGAAGCTGTTGAAATCCTCGCCCTCACCGAAACGCCCGACCTTCACGTCGAGGGCGCCGTCGAAGTACTTCTGCTTGATCCACATCTGCGTCAGTCGCCAGGTCTGGCCACGCCCCCAGACCTCCTGCACCGAACTGAACTGCCCGGCCCGCGGGTCGCTGATGCGGTCGTTGGACAGGTTGCGCCCGCTGCGCTCGGTGATCGCCAGCTTGAACTCGGCGTCCTGCCAACCGAGGATCTTCTGCAGGTCGAGCTTCATGCCCAGGGCGAACTGGTCGCTGTAGCGCGCCGTGCGGTCGTCGTTGTAGCCGCCGTGCAGGTTGGTCGCCGCCTCGCCGACATAGTCGAGGGTGAAGTCGTAGCCCTTCTCCAATAGTTCGGTGCGGGTGCCGCCCCAGTCGCCGGTCATCCATTTCGACGACGACTCGAAGGCCCCGGCGGCCAGCGCCGGGTTGCTGCCGACCGCGAGCACCACGGCCAGCGGGGTCAAAGCTGAAATGCGCTTGAAGTACTCCATCCGTTCTTTCCTCGTTTTCTTGTTATCGATGGTGACTCGTGCACGGCGAGCGAACCGGCTAGCGGCCCTTGAACTGCGCCACCTTGCCGGTGCTCGCTGGCGGACTGCCGACCACGCCCAGGCGTTCGCCGCTGGCGGCGTCGAACAGCAGCACCCGGGCGGGATCGAATTGCAGGGTCAGGCTGTCACCGACCCGCGCCGGGATATCCGGCGCCAGACGGCAGCAGACCTTGGTCTGGTTGAGGGTGACAAACACCAGCAGATCGGGACCGGTGGGCTCGGTGATCTGTACTTCGGCGCGAATGCCCGGCAGGCCGTTGGCTTCGGTCGGCGCCAGGCTGATCTGTTCCGGTCGGATGCCGAGGATCACATCGCGGTCCTCCAGCCCCGCTTCACTCAACCCCAACGGCAGTTCGCAACGGGCCTGGCCACTGTCGAGCAGGGCCTGCAAACGGCCTTCGCGGCGCTGCAGGCGCAGCGGGATGAAGTTCATCGGCGGCGAACCGATGAAGCTGGCGACGAACAGGTTGGCCGGATCGTTGTAGATCTGCTGCGGCGTGCCGAACTGCTGGATCAGCCCGTCCTTCATCACCGCCACCTTGTCGCCCAGGGTCATGGCCTCGATCTGGTCGTGGGTGACGTACACCGTGGTGGTCTTCAGGCGCTGGTGCATCAGCTTGATCTCGGTGCGCATCTCCACCCGCAGCTTGGCGTCGAGGTTCGACAGCGGTTCGTCGAACAGGTAGATCTTCGGCCGCCGCGCCAGCGCCCGGCCCATGGCCACGCGCTGCTGCTGGCCGCCGGAAAGCTGCCCCGGCTTGCGCCCAAGCAAATGCTCGATCTGCAACAACCGCGATACCCGTGCCACCTCCTCGTCGATGGCCGCCGCCGGCATCTTGCGGATCTTCAGGCCGAAGGCGATGTTGTCGCGCACGTTCATGGTCGGGTACAGCGCGTAGGACTGGAACACCATGGCGATATCCCGGTCCTTGGGGCTCATGCCGCTGATATCGGCGTCATCCACCAGGATCGCCCCGCCGCTGATCTGCTCCAGGCCGGCGATGCAGTTCATCAGGGTGGACTTACCGCAGCCGGAGGGCCCGACGAGAATCAGGAATTCCCCGGAGTCGATCTTCAGCTCGATGTTTTTCAAGGTATCCGGCAGGCCGCTGCCGTAGCTCTTGTTGACGTTGCGCAGTTCCAGCGTTGCCATGCTTCACCCCTTGACCGCGCCGGCCGTAAGCCCGCGCAGGAAGTATTTGCCCGCAAGGACATAGACCAGCAGGGTCGGCAGGCCGGCGATCATCGCGGCGGCCATGTCGACGTTGTATTCCTTGACCCCGGTACTGGTGTTGACCAGGTTGTTCAGGGCCACGGTGATCGGTTGGGCGTCGCCGCTGGCGAACACCACGCCGAAGAGAAAGTCGTTCCAGATCTGGGTGAACTGCCAGATCAGGCAGACCATGATGATCGGCACCGACATCGGCAGGAGGATCCGTCCGAAGATGGTGAAGAACCCCGCCCCGTCCAGCCGCGCCGCCCGCACCAGGGCCTCCGGCACGCTGCAGTAGTAGTTGCGGAAGAACAGCGTGGTGAAGGCCAGGCCGTAGACGATATGCACCAGCACCAGGCCGGTGGTGGTGCTGGCCAGGCCGAGCTTGCCGAGAGTGAAGGACGCCGGCAGCAGTACGGTCTGGAACGGCAGGAAGCAGCCGAACAGCAGCAGGCCGAAGAACAGCTGCGAACCACGGAAGCGCCACATCGACAGCACGTAGCCGTTGAGCGCGCCGAGCAGGGTCGAGATCAGCACCGCCGGCACGGTGATCTTCACCGAGTTCCAGAAGTAGCCGCCCACCGTGTCCCAGGCCTTGATCCAGCCGATGCCGGTGACCACCTCGGGCCAGCTCAGCAGGTTGCCGGCGCGGATATCCTCCGGGGTCTTGAAGCTGGTCAGGAGCATCACCAGCAACGGGATCAGGTACAGCGCGCAGGCCGCCAGCAGCGTCGCGTAGATGGCGATGCGGGCCGGGTGCAGCGAAGCTCTAGTCATGACGTTTGCCTCGCAGTTCCGAATACAGGTACGGCACCAGGATCGACAGGATCGCGCCGAGCATCAGGATCGCGCTGGCCGAACCCATGCCCATCTGCCCGCGGCTGAAGGTGAAGGAGTACATGAACATCGCCGGCAGGTCGGAGGAGTAACCCGGCCCGCCTGCGGTCATGGCCGCGACCAGGTCGAAGCTCTTGATCGCGATATGGGCGAGGATCATCAGGGCGCTGAAGAACACCGGGCGCAGGCTGGGCAGGACGATGCGCAGGTAGATGGTCGGCAGGCTGGCGCCATCGACCTGGGCGGCACGCACGATGGACGAATCCACCCCGCGCAGGCCGGCAAGGAACAGCGCCATGACAAAGCCCGAGGCCTGCCACACGGCGGCGATCACCAGGCAGTAGACGACCCGGTCCGGGTCCACCAGCCAGTCGAAGCGAAAGCCCTCCCAGCCCCAGTCGCGCAGCAGCTTGTCCAGGCCCAGACCGGGGTTGAGCAGCCATTTCCAGGCGGTGCCGGTGACGATCATCGATAGCGCCATGGGGTACAGGTAGATGGTGCGGATAAAGCCTTCGCGACGGATGCGCTGGTCCAGCAGGACTGCCAGCAGCACCCCGACCACCAGGCTGATGGCGATGAACAGGCCGCCGAACACCAGCAGGTTCTTGCTCGCCACCCACCAGCGGTCGTTGTCCATCAGCCGCGCGTACTGGGCCAGGCCGACCCACTTGTAGCTGGGCATGAAGCTGGAGTTGGTGAACGACAGGACGAAGGTCCACAGGATGTAGCCGTAGAAGCCTACCAGCACGATCAGCATGCTCGGGGCCAGGACCAGTTTCGGCAGCCAGCGCTGGAGAGCGTCCAGGGGGGTGGCTCGCCGTTGGGCGATTGCAGTGGTCATGATCAGGATTCTCCGGTGTATGGGAGGGCCTCATCGCCGGCAACGCCGGCTCCCACAAGGTCCTGTGCAGATATCAAGAATGGTGCTGGACCTGTGGGAGCTGGCTTGCCAGCGATGGAGCTACTTGGCCGCCTTGATCGCCGCGCTGAGCTGCTTCACCGCCGTCGCCGGCTCGGCCTTGGGATCATTGAGGAAGTTGGTCACCACATCGAAGATCGCCCCCTGCACCGCCAGGGTGGTGGCCATGTTGTGCGCCATGCTCGGTTGCAGGCCGTCACCCTTGGCCGCTTCCTTGAAGTCCGTCGCGGACTTTTGCGTGCAGGCGTCGAAGGCGCTCATGTCCATGTCCTGGCGCACCGGCAGCGAGCCTTTGTTCTGGTTGAACACGGTCTGGAACTCCGGCTCCAGGGCGACCTTGGCCAGGTCGTTCTGCGCCTTGATGTCGTTGGCGTCCTTGAGCTTGAACATCGCCAGCGAGTCGATGTTGTAGGCGAAGCTGCCCTGGGTGCCGGGGAAGGCCACGCACTGGTAGTCCTTGCCCGCCACCTTGCCGGCGGCGCTCCATTCGCTCTTGGCCCAGTCGCCCATGATCTGCATGCCGGCCTTGCCGTTGATCACCTCGGCGGCGGCGATGTTCCAGTCACGCCCGGCGCGGTTCGGGTCCATGTAGGTGCCGAGGCGCTTGAGGGTGGCGAAGGCTTCGGTCATCTGCGCCCCGGTCAGGGTCTTTTCATCCAGGTCGACGAATGCCGCGTGATAACCCTTGGGCCCGAGGATGCTCAGCACCAGGTCCTCGAACACCGTGCTGTCCTGCCATGGCTGGCCGCCATGGGCCAGGGGGATGAAGCCGGCGGCCTTGAGCTTGTCGGCGGCGGCGAAGAGTTCGTCGAGGGTGGTCGGCACCTTGGCCCCGGCCTTGTCGAACACCTGCGGGTTGATCCACAGCCAGTTGACCCGGTGGATGTTCACCGGCACGGCGACGTAGTGACCGTCGTACTTCATGATGTCGGCGACCTGTTTCGGCAGCAGGTCGTCCCATTTGTTGGCGGCGGCCACCTCGTCCAGTTCAGTGAGCAGGCCGAGGGCGCCCCACTCCTGGATATCCGGACCCTTGATCTGCGCGGCGGACGGCGGGTTGCCGGAAATGGCGCGGGTCTTCAGCACGGTCATGGCGGCGGCACCACCACCGCCGGCGACGGCGTTGTCCTTCCACACGAAACCGTCTTTCTGGATCTGCTGCTTGAGGGTTTGCACGGCCTTGGCTTCGCCGCCGGAGGTCCACCAGTGCAGGACATCGACGGTGCCGGGATTGTCGGCGGCATGGGCAGCGAGGGGGAACAGCGAGGCCAGGGAAACCACGGCAGCGATACGGGTGAGCGCATTCATCGGGGAAAGCCTTTTTGTTGTTTTGCCTGGAGTCTAAACAGCCCGCGTGACGCTGGACGTAACGAAGGGATGCGCGAATGTCACCAAGCGGTGACATTGCCGCTATTCGAAGCGCTGCGCCACCGCCGAAAGCCAGCGCGATACCACCTGCATCTCTTCGTCGCTGAAGCCCTCGGCGAGGGTCTGGTTGAACGGCGCCAGCTCGGCGCGCGCGCGCCCGACCACCTCGCGGCCATGTTCGGTCAGCCACAGGCGGTTGATGCGCTTGTCCTGCTCGTCGACCCGGCGCTCCAGCAGGCCGAGCCTGACCATGCGATCGGCCAAGCCGGTCATCGCCGACGGGGCGATGTCCAGCTCCACGGCCAGTTCGCTGCTGATCGCACCGTCCTGGCGTTGCAGGGCGAACAGCGCGCCCGCCTGGACCACGCTGATCCCCGCCTGCTGTTCGGCACGCTGCTCCAGGTGGCGGTGCAGTCTTTTCTGCGCCCGGTTCAGCAACCAGAAGTAACGCCGTTCGAAGGCCATCAGCTGCGCTCCTGAACGCGTTGCTCCAGCCAGCGCACCAGCGCCGGCCACAGGGTGCTGGCGTGACGGTCGCGGAAGAAGCCGAGATGGCCGATGGCCTGGCCCTGACTGTCCGCCGGGGTGTACTCGCGGCGTTCGACGGCGCAGTTGCTGAAGTGCCCGCTCATCAGGTCGATGGCCTCGGCCGGGGCCCAGGGGTCGTCGCTGAAGCCGACGGCCAGCAGCGGCATGCGCGGGCGCCGGAAGCGCTCGACGGCGTTCATCGTCGGGTCGTCGAAGAAGTAGTTGGGCAGGGAGGTCCAGCGACACCATTCGAGCATCACCCTGGCCGGCAGGTCTTCGCCGATGCCAAGGCGGCGCCCTGGTACATAGCCCATGACCCGGGCGCAGAACGGACCGATCAGCTTGAGCAGGGCGGTGACCCGCAGGCGCTCGCTGGTGGGACGGATAAAGCGCAGGCAGCCGGCCTGGGAGGCGATGGTCACGGCACCGGCGAGCAGGCGACTGCTGTCGCACAGGCCGAGGGCATGGCCGCCGAAACTGTGACCGACGGCCAGCAGCGGCAGGTCGGGGAACTGCTCGGCGGCCCAGTGGGTCACCGCTTCCACATCGAGATCGGCCCAGGTGCTGAACCCGGCATCCACCGCCTTGGCCGGGGTGCCGACCTGCACGCCGCGGTAGTTGTAGGTCAGGACCAGGAAGTTCCGGACCGCGAGGTAGCTGGCGAAGGCGGCGTACATGCGCTCGGTGACGCCAGTGGCCGGGTGCAGCAGCACCAGGGCCCGGGCAGTGCCGGGGTCGCCGAACAGGGTGGCACGCAGGATAAGACCGTCGGGGCAGGTGATCGCTTGGGTGTTCTTGTGCATGGCGGGGCCTGGGAGATAGGTGTAAAGCTATTATTTAACATGCGAAATAATGACTGGCGAGTCTCAGTTCATGTGTCGCTCTTTCGGGCCTCATCGCCGGCAACGCCGGCTCCCACAAGGTTCTGCAGCGCACGCGATACCTGTGGGAGCCGGCGTTGCCGGCGATGAGGCCGGAACAATCAATCGAGATAGCGGGGCAAACTCAGGGTCACCCGCAACCCACCCTCGCGAAGGTTGCACAGGCTCACCTCCCCCCCATGGCTATGGGCAATATTGCGCGCGATCCCCAGCCCCAACCCATAACCCTGCTGCTTCCCGGCCAGACGAAAATGCGGTTCGAACACCTGCTCCATCTGCTGCGCCGGTACCCCCGGCCCTTCATCATCCACTTGCAGGATGAAGCTGTCCTCGCCATCGATCACCCGCAGATGCGCGCGCTCGCCGTACTTCAGCGCGTTGTCGATCAGGTTGCCGATACACCGTCGCAGCGCCAGCGGCTTGCCCGGATACGCCGCCTCGGCCCGCCCGCGTACGGTCACCCGGCCGTTGGCGAGGTAGGGCTCGACCAGGCATTCCAGCACCTGGTTGAGATCGATCGGTTCGATGTTCTCGTGGATATCGGTGTCCTTCACGCATTGCAGCGCGCCCTTGACCAGCATCTCCAGCTCGTCGAGGTCGCGGCCGAATTTGGCCTGGACCTGCTCGTCCTCCAGCAACTCGACGCGCAGGCGCAAACGGGTGATCGGCGTGCGCAGGTCATGGGAAATGGCGCTGAACAACTGGCTGCGCTCGGTGAGGTAGCGGCTGATGCGCTCGCGCATGGCATTGAATGCCCGCCCCACTTCCTCCACTTCGCTGCCGCCGCCCTCAACCACCGGCTCGACATCCGCCCCCAGCGACATCTCCCGCGCGGCCAGGGCCAGGCGCTTGAGCGGGCGGCTCTGCCAGTGCACCAGCAGGCCGATGAACAGCAACAGGAAGAAGCTGGTGAAACCGATGAAGAGGATCTGCTGACGCGGCAGGCCTTCGTCTTCAAGGGTGGTGTAGGGCTCCGGCAACAGCGAGGCGATATACAGCCACTCGCCTTCGGCCAGGCGGATCTGGGTCACCAGCACCGGCGGTTCCACCGGTTCCAGGGTCAGTGCGTAGTGAGCCCAGGAGCGCGGCAGTTCATCCAGCTTCAGGCCGCTGTTGAAGATGCGCAGGTCCTGCGGGCTGACGAATTCCACCGAGATGCGCATCTCGCCCAGGCGCTGGCGCAGCACCTCGTCCACGGCGGCAATCACCGCCTCCTTGCGCGGCGTGCTCGGCAACACCTGCATGTCCAGCGGGCGGTCGTTGAGCGAGACGAAGAAGCGCGTGCCGCCCATGCTGCGCAACTGGTCCAGCACCAGCGGCCGATAGGCCAGGGGCAGGGAACGGAAGTAACTGACGCTGGCGCTCATCGAGTGGGCCAGGCTGCGCGCGCTGGCCACCAGCCCCTCGCGTTGGCTGGCGCGCAGTTGCGAGAGCCAGATCAGGCTGGACAGGCCCTGGGCGAGCAGCACCACCAGCAGGGTCAGCAACAGCATCCGCCCCAGCAGCGAACGCGGCAGCGGCAGGCGCCGCTCAGTGCGCGGGCGCAACGCTGGCCGCCAGCAGGTAGCCACTGCCGCGCACGGTACGGATCAACCGTGGTGGCTTGTCGGTGTCGCGCAAGCGCTGGCGCAGGCGGCTGACCGCCATGTCGACGATGCGGTCCAGCGGCATCGGCTCGCGCCCGCGGGTGGCGTTGCCGATGGTGTCGCGGTCGAGGATCTGTTGCGGGTGATCGAGAAACAGCTTGAGCAGGGCGAAGTCGGCGCCGGAGAGAATCACCTCCTCGCCGTCGCGATGGAACAGGCGGTGGCTGATGGTATCCAGGCGCCAGTCATCGAAGGCCAGCACCTCGCCGCCCGGCGCCTGGAAGCCGGCACGGCGCAGCAGCGCCTTGATCCGCGCCTGCAATTCCCGCGGGCTGAACGGCTTGCCCAGGTAGTCGTCGGCGCCCAGTTCCAGGCCGATCACCCGGTCGGCTTCGTCGGAACTGGCGGTCAGCATGATGATCGGTACCCGGGCCTGGCGCGGATGCTCGCGCACCCAGCGGCACAGGCTGAAACCGTCTTCGTCGGGCAGCATCACATCGAGGATCACCAGGTCGCTGCCCTCGGCATCCAGCGCCTGGCGAAAGGCCTGGCCGTCGGCCACGGCACGCACCTGAAAGCCGCAACGGCTCAGGTAGGCTTGCAGCAGTTCGCGGATGTCCTGGTCGTCATCCACCAGCAGAATCGACTTGCTCACGATCGCGGTCCTTGTCTTCGTGGGTTCACATCAACGCCTGCTGCAAGGCCACGCCGGCGCCCAGCAGCCCGGAGAATTCGGCGGTCACCAGCCATACCGGGATGTCCTTGAAATAGCCGCTCATGCAGCCCTTGTCGGCAAAGCTGTCGGCAAAGCCGCTGCGCAGGAACAGGCGACTGAAACGCGGCACCACGCCGCCGACGATATACACGCCGCCACGGCCGCCGAGGGTCAGCACATCGTTGCCGGCGACGCGGCCGAGGAAGCGGCAGAACTGCTCGATCACTGCCAGCGCCAGCGGCTCGCCAGCCAGCGCGGCCTCGGTGATCTGCGCAGGCGTGGCCAGGGTCGGTGGATGTCCGTCGAGGGTGCAGATGGCCTGGTACAGCCGCAGCAGGCCGCCACCGCTGAGCACGGTTTCGGCACTGACATGGCCGGTGTGCTCGGAAATGGCCTGGCGGATCGCCGCCTCGCGGGCGTCGTTCACCGGCAGGTCGACATGCCCGCCCTCCCCCGGCATGGCCAGCCAGCGACCTTCTTCCAGACGCAACAGGCTAGCCACGCCGAGACCGGTGCCAGGACCGATCACCAGGGCCGGGCGGCTGAGGTCAGCCTCGCCGGCACACACGCTGACCCGCTCTTCAGGACGCAGCCGGGTCATGCCCAGGGCCATGGCGGAGAAGTCGTTGATCAGCAGCAGGTGTTCGATCTGCAAGGCGGCACAGAACGCCTTGCGGCTGATCCGCCAGTGGCTGTTGGTGAAGCGGAACTCGTCGCCGGAGACCGGCCCGGCCACCGCCAGGCACACCGCCTGCAACTCGCCGCGGGCAATGCCCTGGGCCTGCAGGTACACGCCTATGGCCTGCTCCGGGCTGCTGTAGTCCGCCGTGGCGAACACCTGCACCTCGTGCAGGGCATCGTCGCGCCACAGGGCGAAACGGGCGTTGGTCCCACCGATATCGCCAACCAGCGCGACCGTCATTTGCAGCCCTCCAGTGCCTGGGTGAAGGCGCTGGCGCCCTTCTCCGCCGAACTGAACGCCTGGCGCATGAAGCCGAACAGCTCGCGGCCGCAGCCGAGGCCATTGCCCAGCGGCGCCGGCGGGATCTCGCGGGATGCCAGCTCTGCGTCGGAGACGCGCACCAGCAGGCTGCCGGTAACGCCGTCGACACGCACGATATCGCCATCGCGAACCCTGGCCAGCGGCCCGCCGTCATAGGCTTCGGGGCAGACATGGATGGCCGCCGGGATCTTGCCCGAGGCGCCGGACATGCGTCCGTCGGTGACCAGCGCCACCTTGAAGCCGCGGTCCTGCAGCACGCCGAGGAACGGAGTCATCTTGTGCAACTCGGGCATGCCGTTGCAGCGCGGGCCCTGGAAGCGCATTACCGCGACGAAATCCCGCTCCAGCTCGCCGGCCTTGAAGGCATCGGCCAGTGCCTGCTGGTCGTGGAAGACCCGGGCCGGCGCTTCCACCACCTGATGCTCGGGGGCGACCGCCGAGACCTTCATCACCCCGCGCCCGAGGTTGCCTTCCATCACCCGCAGTCCGCCTTCTGCCGAGAACGGCCGGGCCACGGGGCGCAGGATGGATTCGTCGAGGCTGTCTTGCGGGCCGTCGCGCCAGACCAGTTTGTCGCCATCGAGGAAAGGCTCCTGGGTGTAGCGGCGCAGGCCGTGGCCGGCGACGGTGTTGACGTCTTCATGCAGCAGGCCGGCATCGAGCAGTTGGTGGATCAGGAAGGCCATGCCACCCGCCGCCTGGAAGTGGTTGATATCGGCCTTGCCGTTCGGATAGACGTGGCACAGGGTCGGCACCACTTCGGAGAGATCGGCCATGTCCTGCCAGGTCAGCTGGATCCCGGCAGCCTGGGCGATGGCCGGAATGTGCAGGGTGTGGTTGGTGGAACCGCCAGTGGCATGCAGGGCCACCACCGAGTTGACGATGACCTTCTCGTCGACGATCTCGCCCAGCGGCATGAAGGCGCCGCTGGCCTTGGTCAGGCGCGTGACCTGCTGCGCGGCGGCGACGGTCAGGGCATCGCGCAGGGGCGTGTATGGATTGACGAAGGACGCGCCCGGCAGGTGCAGGCCCATCACTTCCATCAGCAACTGGTTGGTGTTGGCGGTGCCATAGAAGGTGCAGGTGCCGGGGCTGTGGTAGGACTTCATCTCCGACTCCAGCAACTGCTCGCGGCTGGCCTTGCCTTCGGCGTAGAGCTGGCGCACCTCGGCCTTTTCCTTGTTGGAGATCCCCGACGGCATCGGCCCGCCGGGAACGAACAGCATCGGCAGGTGACCGAAGCGCAGCGCGCCCATCATCAGGCCGGGGACGATCTTGTCGCAGATGCCCAGCATCAGCGCAGCATCGAACAGGTTGTGCGACAGCGCCACGGCGGTGGACATGGCGATCACCTCGCGGCTGGCGATGCCCAGTTCCATGCCTGGCTCGCCCTGGGTGACGCCGTCGCACATGGCCGGCACGCCACCGGCGAACTGGCCGACCGAGCCGATCTCGCGCAGGGCCTGCTTGATCTGCTCGGGATAGTGCTCGTAGGGCTGGTGCGCCGACAGCAGGTCGTTGTAGGCGGAGACGATGGCGACGTTGGCCGAATTGGTCAGGCGCAGGGTCTGCTTGTCGTCGGCGCCACACCCGGCCACGGCATGGGCGAAGTTGGCGCATTGCAGGCGGGCGCGCATCGGGCCATCGCCGGCGGCGCCGCGGATCAGTTGCAGGTAGCGTTCACGGGTGGGACGGCTGCGGGCGATCAACCGTTCGGTGACCTCGACAATACGCGGATGCATGAACTCGACTCCAGGCTAAACGGTGGTATGCGGCTCTCTGGCGGCTGTCCCTTCCAAACGATTGCGCCTACGCTGAAGTACAGCGCGAGGCAGAAGGGCCTGATCAGCAAATGTTGTGATCCGAACAAAATACTGCCAGCAGATAAGCTTGTTTTCTATTTGTTTCAGATTAATCTTGTAATTAAAACAACAAAAGTCAGGACAGACGCGAGGTAGCTCCATGACTATTCGTATCGCAATCAACGGCTTCGGCCGCATCGGCCGCAACCTGCTGCGCGCACTCTATACCCAAGGCTACCGCCGCGACCTGCAGGTCGTCGCCATCAACGACCTTGGCGACAGCGCGATCAATGCCCATCTGCTCCAGTACGACAGCGTCCACGGCCATTTTGCCGCGGACGTTTCCTTCGATCATGAAAGCCTGACGGTCAACGGTGACCGCATCGCGGTCAGCGCCATCCGCAATCCGGCGGACCTGCCCTGGCAGGCCGTGGGCGTCGACGTGGTGTTCGAATGCACCGGTCTGTTCACCGATCGCGCCAAGGCGGCCGCACACCTGTCCGCCGGGGCGCGCAAGGTGATCATCTCGGCGCCGGCCAAGGGTGCGGATGCCACTGTAGTCCATGGCGTCAACCACGACATCCTGCGCGCTTCGCACCAGATCATTTCCAACGCCTCCTGCACCACCAACTGCCTGGCCCCGGTGGCCCAGGTGCTGCACCGCGAACTGGGCATCGAACAAGGGCTGATGACCACCATCCACGCCTACACCAACGACCAGAGCCTGACCGACGTCTACCACAGCGACCCCTACCGCGCCCGCGCCGCGACCCAGTCGATGATCCCGAGCAAGACCGGTGCCGCCGAGGCGGTCGGCCTGGTGCTGCCGGAACTGGCCGGCAAGCTCACCGGCATGGCGGTTCGGGTGCCGGTGATCAACGTGTCGCTGGTCGACCTCACCGTCACCCTCGCCCGCGAGACCACCGCCGAGGAGGTCAATGCGCTGTTCAAGGAGGCCAGCCGGGGCTCGAAGGTGCTCGGCTACAACGACCTGCCACTGGTGTCCTGCGATTTCAACCACAACCCGCTGTCGTCGATCTTCGATGCCAACCACACCAAGGCCAGCGGCAGGTTGCTGAAGGTCATGGCCTGGTACGACAACGAGTGGGGCTTTTCCAACCGCATGCTGGATAACTGTCTGGCGCTGTGGAACGCCCGCTAGACGGGGCTTTCAGCGATTCAGTGTCGGACGTTTCGGTCAACGTCCGGCACTGCCGTCCTACTTAGTGCTTGACCAATGCTGTTAATGACAATCACTATCATTGGCAAATTCCGGTCGGGTATCCCCGTGAGCCACTCTCACTTCAACTCCGTTTTCCTCGCCCAGCGGGTCACCCTGCTGCGCACGCTGCAGCGCATGGTGGACAACCCCAGCACCGCCGAAGACCTGCTGCAGGAAACCTACCTGCGCGTCACCCGGGCCCTCGGCGAGCGGCCCATCGAGCACCTCGAACCCTTCGTCTTCCAGACTGCGCGCAACCTGGCGCTGGACCACCTGCGCGCGCGCCGGGTGCAGGCGCGCACGGTGGTCGACGATGTGCCGGAGCAGGTCCTGCACAGTGTCGCCGCGCCGGCCAGCAGTGCCGAGGACGCGGCCCATGCGGAAAAACTGCTCAAGCGCCTGAGCAGTTCGCTGGCGCAACTGACCCCGCGCCAACAGCGCATCTTCATCCTCAGCCGGCTGCATGGCGCCAGTTACCTGGAGATCGCCGAGCAACTGGACGTCTCCGCCAGCACGGTGCAGAAGGAACTGAAACTGATCATGGCGATCTGCATGGGTGTGGCCGATCGACTGAACGGCAACTGATCGCGGCTTGCCTGATCCGCCGTTAGCCACGATCATGACGCCCACTACAAGACCGCCGCAGCACCGCAAGGATTTCCCGTGACAGAGCCCGCCCCTCATCGCCCCGCGCCGGACCCGTCTGCCCGCGACCAGGCCATGGACGAGGCCCTGGACTGGCTGATCCGTCTGCAATGCCCCAGCGAAGACGATACCCGCGCCTTCGAAACCTGGCTGGAAGCCGATCCGGCCAATGCCCAGGCCTATGTCGATGCCGAAGCGCTGTGGAATGGCGGCGTGCTGCGCCAGGCCGCCGATGACCTGCAGCAGCAACGCAAGCCCACCCGTTTGCAACGCCTGCGCCCGCACTGGAAACCCCTCGCCGCTGCCGCAGTGCTGCTGGTCGGTGTCTTCACCGTCGGCAATCTGCCGGTGCGCCTGCAGGCCGATCATCTGACCGTGGTCGGCGAGCGCCAGCGCGTCGAGCTGAACGACGGCTCGCGGGTGCTGCTCAATACTAATTCGGCCTTCTCCAGCGATATCGATGCCCGCCAGCGCGTCGCCCGCCTGTACCAGGGCGAGGCCTATTTCGAGGTGCCCGGCGGCCACACCCAGCCCCTCGAACTGCAAGCCGGCCCCCTGCGCGCCAGCGTGCGCGACAGCGATTTCGCCGTGCGCTACCTCGACGGCGAGGCCCAGGTGCAGGTGCAGCGCGGTGATCTCGACGTGCTCGCCAGCAAGGACCAGCGCATCCGCCTGAGCAGCGGCGAGAGCATCCGCGTCGGCCCCAACGGCTTCGGCGAGCGCGAGCGCGCCGACCTGCAAAAGGACCTGGCCTGGGTCAAGGGCCGGCTGATCTTCGAGAACTGCCCGATGAGCGAAGTGCTGGCCGAGCTGCGCCGCTACTACCCGGGCCTGATCATCAACACCAACGACAAGCTGGAGCAGGTCGCGGTGACCGGCAACTACCGCCTCGACCAGCCGCTGGAAGCCGTGCGCTCGCTGGCCCACATCACCTCGGCACGGGTCCAGGAGTTCCCGGCGCTGGTGATTCTCAACTGACGCGAAAGTTTTTTTACGCGATGCCCTGACGCCATACGTCTCGTTATAGCCAATGCAACTGATTCTTGTTTTGAGTCAGCCGCACCTATAACAACGCGCGTCAGGGAGCGCCTTTCGATGTCTACCGGATCCACCCGTCGAGTTTCCATCTCCGCACGCAAGCCGGGCCTGCAACGTTGCACGCTCTCCCTGCTGACCCTGGCCATGCTCGCCAGCGGTGCAGCCAGCCTGCCGGCCCTGGCCGCCGAGCCGGCGCAGGCCCCTGCCCAGCGCATGGGCGACTACCGCTTCGCAATCAGCCAGCAATCGCTGGTCTCCGCCCTGAACGCCTTCACCACGGTGACCGGCTGGCAGGTCGGCCTTTCCGCCGAACTGGGGCAGAACGTGGTTTCGCCAGGAGTGCGCGGCTCGCTGCCGCCGGAACAGGCCCTGCAACGCCTGCTGCTGGGCACCGGCCTGACCTACCGCAAGCTGGGCGCCAACAACGTCGCCATCGAGCGCAGCCAGTCGCAGACCATCGCCCTGCAACAGGTGACCATCAGCGCCACCCGCAGCGCCCAGGACGTCAGCCAGGTGCCGAGCACCGTCAGCGTGCAGACCCGCGAGCAGCTCGACCGGCAGAACGTGAAGACCATCAAGGACCTGGTGCGTTACGAGCCAGGCGTGTCGGTCGCCGGCACCGGCCTGCGCAGCGGCCTGACCGGCTACAACATCCGCGGCATCGACGGCGAGCGGGTACTGACCCAGGTCGATGGCGTCGCCATCCCCGACAGCTACTTCTTCGGCCCGTACGCGCAGACCCAGCGCAACTACGTCGACCCGGAGATCGTCAAGCGCGTGGAAATCCTCCGCGGCCCGGCCTCGGTGCTGTACGGCAGCAACGCCATCGGCGGCGCGGTGAGCTACTTCACCCTCGACCCGGACGACATCATCAAGCCCGGCCAGGACGTCGGCGCGCGCCTGAAGACCGGCTACAGCTCGGCTGACAACAGCTGGCTGAAGTCCGCCACCGTCGCCGGCCGCCAGGGCGAGTTCGACGGCCTGCTGCACCTGAGCCGTCGCGACGGCCATGAAACCGAATCCTACGGCGAGCACGGCGGTACCGGACTGAGCCGTACCGAAGCCAACCCGTCAGACAACCAGACCGACAACGTCCTCGCCAAGCTCGGCTGGAACTACGCCGACGATGCCCGCCTGGCCCTGACCTACGAGCACTACAAGAACGATCGCGACTTCAACGAGAAAAGCTCCGTGGGCGGGCCGTTCACCCCGAGCCCGCTGAACATGTACCAGGCCCGTACCGGCAGCGACGTGGTCACCCGCGAGCGCTTCGGCATCGCCCACGACTTCGCCCTCGACAGCCTGCTGGCCGACAACGTGAAGTGGAGCCTGAACTACCAGATCGGCAAGACCGACCAGCGCGTCGAGGAAATCTACCGGCCGATCTACACCGTCGAGCGCACCCGCAAGACCACCTACAAGGACCGCCAGTGGGTCCTCGACGCCCAGGCCGACAAGGCCTTCAACATCGGCAGAACCGAGCACCTGCTGACCTACGGCGCCACCTTCAAGCGCAACGAAGTGACCGGCTCGCGCAGCGGCACCGCCACCTGCCTGACCACCGGCTTCGGCTGCGTCACCGGCCAGCCCAATGCCTCCGGCACGCTGCGCGAAGTCAGTGACTTCCCCGATCCGATCGTGAAGACCTACAGCGTCTTCGCCCAGGACGAAATCCGCTTGAACAATTGGACCTTCCTCCCGGGTCTGCGCTACGACCAGACCCGCCTGGAACCCCATGCGACCGACGAGTTCCTCCGTGCGATCAGCGGCACCACCGACCCGATCAACCTCGACGAGAAGAAATGGCACCGCGTCTCGCCGAAGTTCGGTGTGACCTTTGCCTTCAACGACCACTACACCTGGTACGGCCAATACGCCGAAGGCTTCCGCACCCCGACCGCCAAGGCGCTGTACGGCCGCTTCGAAAACCCAGGCGTCGGCTACAGCGTCACCGGCAATCCGAACCTGGAACCCGAGACCAGCAAGAGCCACGAGACAGGCCTGCGCGGCAACTTCGATGCCGGCAACTTCGACGTGGCGGTGTTCTATAACAAGTACCGCGACTTCATCAACGAAGACGCCGTGCAGGGCAGCAACATCGGGCAGAACTTCGAAGCCAACAACATCAAGCACGCCACCATCAAGGGTGCCGAGTTCAAGGGTCGCCTGAAACTCGATGCCTTCGGCGCGCCGAACGGCCTGTACAGCCAGGGCTCGCTGGCCTATGCCTGGGGCAAGAACGAAGACACCGGCGAACCGATCAACAGCGTCAACCCGCTCACTGCGGTGCTGGGGCTGGGCTACGAGCAGGAGCAGTACGGTGGCCTGGTCAGCTGGACCCTGGTCAAGCGCAAGAACCGCGTCGACGACACCACCTTCTACGCGCCGGACGGTACCAGCAAGCAGTTCCGCACCCCGGGCTACGGCGTGCTCGACCTGACCGGTTTCTACAAGGTGACCGACGACGTCACGGTCAACGCCGGCCTGTACAACCTGACCGACAAGAAGTACTGGCAGTGGGATGACGTGCGTGGCTACGACGGTATCGGCGAAGCCGGCGCCACCTCGCCGGCCAACCTGGATCGCCTGACCATGCCGGGTCGCAACTTCTCGATCAATGTGGTGTGGGATATCTGAAGGTAGCCCCAAGGCTTGTATAGATCCCATGTGGGAGCTGGCTTGCCAGCGATGAGGCCGGCACAGACCAAGATGTTGTCAGGTCTGCCCCTATCGCTGGCAAGCCAGCTCCCACAGAGACCGCGCCGAGCATCGATTCTGTGGCTGACCCAGTCCACCCTGTGGGAGCCGGCTTGCCGGCGATGAGGCCATCGGCATCATAGGGTCAGGACTCCGCTGTACAAACTGAACGCCGCCACCCCCGCCCCCGCCAGCACCGCCGCGAAAATCAGCTTCTCCCACCCGGTAAACAACGGCAGTCCCTGCTCTCGCTTCGCCCGCGCGAACAGGATCACCCCCGGCGCATACAGCAGCGCCGAGAGCAGCAGGTACTTCAGCCCGCCCGCATACAACAGCCACACCGCATACAGCAGCGCCACCAGGCCGACCAGCAGGTCCTTGCGCCTGGCTCCGGCAAAGCCTTCGTAGGTTTCCCCGCGCAGCGCCAGCAGCACCGCATAGGCCGCCGACCACAGGTAGGGCACCAGGATCATCGACGATGCCAGGTAGATCAGGCTGGTGTAGGTCCCCGCCGAAAACAGGGTGATCAGCAGGAACAACTGGATCATGCTGTTGGTCAGCCACAGCGCATTGGCCGGCACCTGGTTGGCATTCTCCCGGGCAAGAAAGCGCGGCATGGTCCTGTCCCGCGCCGTCGCGTAGAGAATCTCGGCACACAGCAAGGCCCAGGACAACAAGGCGCCCAGCAGCGACACCGCCAGCCCGAGGCTGATCAGCAAGGCGCCCCAGGGCCCGACGATATGCTCCAGCACCGAGGCCAGCGAAGGGTTGTGCAGCGCCGCCAGCTCTGGCTGGGTCATCACCCCCAGCGACAGCACGTTGACCAGCACCAGCAAGGCAAGCACGCCGAGAAAGCCGATCACCGTGGCCTTGCCCACGTCGGAGCGCTTCTGCGCCCGCCCGGAGTAGATGCTCGCGCCCTCGATGCCGATGAACACGAACACCGTCACCAGCATCATGTTGCGCACCTGGTCCAGCACGCTGCCGAAGCTCGGGTTTTCCAGGCCCCAGATATCGCGGGTGAAGATGTCCATGCGGAACGCCGCCGCCGCGATGACGATGAACAGGATCAAGGGCACCACCTTGGCCACGGTGGTCACCTGGTTGATGAAGGCCGCCTCCTTGATCCCGCGCAGCACCAGGAAGTGTACGGCCCAGAGCAACAGCGAGGCACAGCCGATGGCCAGCGGCGTGTTGCCCTCGCCGAAGGCCGGGAAGTACAGCCCCAGGGTGCTGAACAGCAGGACGAAGTAACCGACGTTGCCCAGCCAGGCACTGATCCAGTAGCCCCAGGCCGAGGAGAACCCCATGTACTCGCCGAACCCGGCCTTGGCGTAGGCGTACACCCCGGAGTCCAGCTGCGGCTTGCGGTTGGCCAGGCTCTGGAAGACGAAGGCCAGGGCCAGCATGCCTACCGCCGTGATGCCCCAGCCAATCAGTACTGCACCTACGTCGGCACGGGCCGCCATGTTCTGCGGCAGGGAGAAAATGCCACCGCCGATCATCGAGCCGACCACCAGTGCAATCAGCGCCCCAAGGCGCAGTTTATGACCAGGCTCGGACATGAAATTCCCCTCTTTATTCGTTGTTTTTCAGCCAATAAACCTGATCTTAATTCTGTAAAAATTCCCGGTTATAAGCCTTTTTATTTAATAACAAAGGACTCTAATAACCACACAATCCGCTGAGAGTTTTGTGCACTAATTCCGCTTAATCAAGCCAAATGAGAATTTTTCCAGGTAAAATTTGCGATTCCCCGGAAACGGACTAGCTTCAAAGTTCGCGAACATTTACGAGCGATTCGGAAACTTCCAAGAGCGCCGTACCACAAGGCCTCCGCAGCATCCTGCTGATCTTACGGAGGCACTTTCAGTCATTCATAAACAATGGAATGTAGCAATGAACTGACCTGCATCAGCTTCCCTTCATTACTTGCGTCGTATCTTCAGGTCTCTCTTTTCTGAAATGGAGTCAAGCCATGTCAGAGGCTTCCGGAAAACTTCGACTCGGTGCGCTCGTCGCACTTGTAGTTGGTTCGATGATTGGTGGCGGTATCTTCTCCCTGCCGCAAAACATGGCGGCCAGCGCCGATGTCGGCGCGGTACTGATCGGCTGGGCAATCACCGCCGTCGGCATGCTGACCCTGGCCTTCGTCTTCCAGACCCTGGCCAACCGCAAACCCGATCTGGATGGCGGGGTGTATGCCTACGCCAAGGCCGGTTTCGGTGACTACATGGGCTTCTCGTCGGCCTGGGGCTACTGGATCAGTGCCTGGCTCGGCAACGTCGGTTACTTCGTCCTGCTGTTCAGCACCCTTGGCTATTTCTTCCCGATCTTCGGCGAGGGCAACACCCTGGCAGCGGTGATCGGCGCCTCGGTGCTGCTGTGGGCCGTGCACTTCCTGGTGCTGCGCGGGATCAAGGAAGCGGCCTTCATCAACCTGGTCACCACCGTGGCCAAGGTGGTGCCACTGGCCCTGTTCGTGCTGATCGCCCTGTTCGCCTTCAAGCTCGACATCTTCACCGCCGACATCTGGGGCAGCATGAACCCTGACCTGGGCAGCGTGATGAACCAGGTGCGCAACATGATGCTGGTCACCGTCTGGGTGTTCATCGGCATCGAGGGCGCGAGCATCTTCTCGGCCCGTGCGGAAAAACGCTCCGACGTGGGCAAGGCCACGGTCATCGGCTTCATCACCGTGCTGCTGTTCCTGGTGCTGGTCAACGTGCTGTCCCTGGGCATCATGACCCAGCCAGAACTGGCCAAGCTGCAGAACCCGTCGATGGCCGCCGTGCTCGAGCATGTGGTCGGTCACTGGGGCGCGGTACTGATCAGCGTCGGCCTGATCATCTCGCTGCTGGGGGCGCTGCTGTCGTGGGTGCTGCTGTGCGCCGAGATCATGTTCGCCGCCGCCAAGGACCACACCATGCCGGAGTTCCTGCGTCGCGAGAACGCCAACCAGGTGCCGGCCAACGCCCTGTGGCTGACCAACGCCATGGTGCAGATCTTCCTGGTCATCACGCTGTTCTCGGCCAGTACCTACCTGTCGCTGATCTACCTCGCCACCTCGATGATCCTGGTGCCTTACCTGTGGTCGGCGGCCTACGCGGTGCTCCTCGCCGTGCGCAGCGAGACCTACGAAAACGCCCTGGCCGAACGCAAGAAGGACCTGATCATCGGCGGCATCGCGCTGATCTATGCGATCTGGCTGCTGTACGCCGGCGGGGTCAAGTACCTGCTGCTTTCCGCCCTGCTCTATGCCCCTGGCGCGATCCTGTTCGCCAAGGCCAAGCGCGAGCTCGGCCAACCGATCTTTACCAACGTGGAGAAGTTGATATTCGCCGCCGTGGTCGTTGGCGCGCTGGTCGCAGCCTACGGCCTGTATGACGGCTTCCTTACGCTGTAACCCCCGTATTTCACACCTTTGGAGGAAATGATCATGTCCACGGAAAAAGTTAAGTACGGCGTCCATTCCGAGGCGGGCAAACTGCGCAAAGTGATGGTTTGCTCCCCCGGTCTCGCTCACCAGCGCCTGACCCCGACCAACTGCGACGAACTGCTGTTCGACGACGTCATCTGGGTCAACCAGGCCAAGCGCGACCACTTCGACTTCGTCACCAAGATGCGCGAGCGCGGTGTCGAAGTGCTGGAAATGCACAACCTGCTGACCGAGACCATCCAGAATCCCGAAGCACTGAAGTGGATCCTCGATCGCAAGATCACCCCCGACACCGTCGGCGTCGGCCTGACCAACGAAGTGCGCAGCTGGCTCGAAGGCCTGGAGCCGCGCCACCTGGCCGAATTCCTGATTGGCGGCGTGGCCGGCGAGGACCTGCCGGACAGCGAAGGCGCCAGCGTGATCAAGATGTACCGCGACTACCTGGGCCATTCCAGCTTCCTGCTGCCACCGCTGCCCAACACCCAGTTCACCCGCGACACCACCTGCTGGATCTACGGCGGCGTGACCCTGAACCCGATGTACTGGCCGGCGCGACGCCAGGAAACCCTGCTGGCCAGCGCCATCTACAAGTTCCATCCCGAGTTCACCCACGCCGACTTCGAAGTCTGGTACGGCGACCCGGACAAGGACCACGGCCAGGCCACCTTGGAAGGCGGCGACGTCATGCCGATCGGCAATGGCGTGGTGCTGATCGGTATGGGCGAGCGCACTTCGCGCCAGGCCATCGGCCAGCTTGCCCAATCCCTGTTCGCCAAGGGCGCGGTGGAGAAAGTGGTGGTCGCCGGCCTGCCGAAATCCCGCGCGGCGATGCACCTGGACACCGTGTTCAGCTTCTGCGACCGCGACCTCGTCACGGTCTTCCCGGAAGTGGTCAAGGAAATCGTGCCGTTCGTGATCCGTCCGGACAGCAGCAAGCCCTACGGCATGGACGTGCGCCGCGAGAACAAATCCTTTATCGAAGTGGTCGCCGACGTGCTCGGCCTCAAGGCCCTGCGCGTGGTGGAAACCGGCGGCAACAGCTTCGCCGCCGAGCGCGAGCAATGGGATGACGGCAACAACGTGGTGGCCCTGGAGCCCGGCGTGGTCATCGGCTACGACCGCAACACCTACACCAACACCCTGCTGCGCAAGGCGGGCGTGGAGGTCATCACCATCAGCGCCGGCGAGCTCGGCCGTGGTCGCGGCGGCGGCCACTGCATGACCTGCCCGATCGTCCGCGACCCTATCGACTACTAAAACGCCCCTCGCCCCGAGCGCCCCTATCCGGCGGCGCCCGGGTCGCTCACCGAATCCAAGGAGAACCGAAATGGCGTTCAACATTCACAACCGCAACCTGCTCAGCCTCGAACACCACAGCGAGCGCGAGTTGCGCTACCTGCTCGACCTGTCCCGCGACCTCAAGCGCGCCAAGTACACCGGCACCGAGCAGCAACACCTGAAGGGCAACAACATCGCCCTGATCTTCGAAAAGACTTCGACCCGCACCCGCTGCGCCTTCGAAGTGGCCGCCTATGACCAGGGCGCCAACGTCACCTACATCGACCCGAACTCCTCGCAGATCGGCCACAAGGAAAGCATGAAGGACACCGCCCGGGTGCTCGGGCGCATGTACGACGCCATCGAGTACCGCGGCTTCAAGCAGGAAGTGGTGGAAGAACTGGCCAAGTTCGCCGGGGTCCCGGTGTTCAACGGCCTGACCGACGAATACCACCCGACCCAGATGATCGCCGACGTGCTGACCATGCGCGAGCACGCCGACAAGCCGCTGCACGAGATCAGCTACGCCTACCTCGGTGACGCGCGCAATAACATGGGCAACTCGCTGCTGCTGATCGGCGCCAAGCTCGGCATGGACGTGCGCATCGCCGCGCCGAAGGCCCTGTGGCCCCATGACGACCTGGTCGCCCGCTGCAAGCAATACGCCGAATCCAGCGGCGCGCGCATCACCCTCACCGAAGACCCGAAAGCTGCGGTCAAGGGCGTGGACTTCGTGCATACCGACGTCTGGGTGTCGATGGGCGAGCCGGTGGAAGCCTGGGGCGAACGCATCCAGCAACTGCTGCCGTATCAGGTCAACGCCGAACTGATGAAGGCCACCGGCAACCCTCGGGCCAAGTTCATGCACTGCCTGCCGGCGTTCCACAACTCGGAAACCAAGGTCGGCAAGCAGATCGCCGAGCAGTACCCGCACCTGGCCAACGGTATCGAAGTGACCGACGACGTCTTCGAATCGCCGGCCTGCATCGCCTTCGAGCAGGCGGAAAACCGCATGCACACGATCAAGGCGATCCTGGTGTCGACCCTGGCAGATCTGTAACCCCATCGCTGGCAAGCCAGCTCCCACAGGTCCAGCGGTGCACGCGGTCCCTGTGGGAGCCGGCTTGCCGGCGATGAGGGCCTCCCGCTCACCAAGATTCAAAGGACATTCCCCATGCGTATCGTTGTTGCACTAGGCGGTAACGCGCTGCTGCGCCGTGGCGAGCCCATGACCGCCGATAACCAGCGCGCCAATATCCGCATCGCCACCGAGCAGATCGCCAAGATCCATCCCGGCAACCAGTTGGTCATCGCCCATGGCAATGGCCCGCAGGTCGGCCTGCTGTCGCTGCAGGCGGCGGCCTACACCTCGGTCACCCCCTACCCGCTGGACGTCCTCGGCGCCGAGACCGAAGGCATGATCGGCTACATGATCGAACAGGAACTGGGCAACCTGCTGGACTTCGAAGTGCCCTTCGCCACCCTGCTCACCCAGGTCGAAGTAGACGCCAAGGACCCGGCGTTCCAGAACCCGACCAAGCCCATCGGCCCGGTCTATTCCAAGGAAGAAGCCGAGCGCCTGGCCAAGGAGAAAGGCTGGGCCATCGCCGCCGACGGCGACAAGTTCCGCCGCGTGGTGGCCAGCCCGAAACCCAAGCGCATCTTCGAGATCCGCCCGATCAAATGGCTGCTGGAAAAGAGCAGTATCGTGATCTGTGCCGGGGGTGGCGGCATTCCGACCCTGTATGGTGCCGACGGCAAGCTGCAAGGAATCGAGGCGGTGATCGACAAGGACCTGTGCTCGGCGCTGCTGGCTGAACAGCTGGACGCCGATCTGCTGGTGATCGCCACCGACGTCAACGCCGCCTATATCGACTTCAACAAGCCGACGCAGAAAGCCATCGCCCAGGCCCATCCGGATGAACTGGAACGTCTTGGCTTCGCCGCCGGTTCCATGGGGCCGAAGGTCCAGGCAGCTTGCGATTTCGCCCGTCACACAGGCAAAGTCGCGGTCATCGGTTCGCTGGGCGATATCGAGGATATCGTCAAGGGCACCGCCGGTACCCGGGTCAGCACGGCCAGTCCAGGCATCAGCTATCGTTGAAGCTCCGGGCGGGCCTGCTGACGGGCCCGCCTGTTTCAACCGTACAAGGAGCCTGTCATGGCACAGTTCGAACCCGGCCACCTGCACATCGAGCGTCACGCGCTCAACAAGGCCGATCACAGCTACAACCTTTGCATCGATTACGAAACGGCCCAGTCCCCCACGGAGGGGAAAACCGTGGCCTTCCGCGTACACGGCACCATCGAGGACAAGCCCGTGGACGAAAGCTTCTCGGTGAACAAGGACAACTGGTACAACTTCGCGGCGTCCGTCGACCGGATCGTCGAGAAGCATGGCCTGCCGGTGCGAGGCATCGTCACCTCGGTGCACAAGACCTTCTACGACGACATGTTCAAGGACGTCGAAAAGCGGCTTGGCGTGCATGCCGGTGATCCGATCAATCCCGAGTCCCTCGGTTGAGCACCTGTCAGCCTCATCGCCGGCAACGCCGGCTCCCACAAAATGCCCGGCCAGCCGCATGAGACAGGCCAGACACAGAAACCTGTGGGAGCTGGCATTGCCAGCGATAGGGCCGGCAAGATCACCACAGCTGCCCGTGCCAGTCCCCCGCAGAACAAGGCATAATCCCCGCCTTTCCAGCCGCTGAACCCACCATCCCATGCGCATCCACGTCAGCTTCATCGACCGCGTCGGTATTACCCAGGAAGTGCTCGCCCTGCTCGGTGCCCGCAACCTCAACCTGGATGCGGTGGAGATGGTGCCGCCCAACGTCTACATCGATGCGCCGACGCTCAATCCCTTCGTCCTCGAAGAGCTCCACGACGCCCTGCTCAACGTGCGCGGCGTGCAGACCGTGCGCGTGGTCGACATCCTTCCCGGCCAGCGCCGCCACCTGCAACTGGACGCCCTGCTGGCGGCGATGAGCGACCCGGTGCTGGCCCTGGACAGCGCCGGCAACGTGCTGCTGGCCAACCCGGCACTGATCGCCCTGTGCGGCCAGGAGCCGGCCGGACGCAGCATCGCCGAGCTGTTCGATGCGCCGGAATTGCTCGCTACCCTGATCGAACAGGGCTTCCACCTGCCGATGCGCGAAGTGGTGCTCAACGGCCAGACCCTGCTGCTGGATGCCACGCCGATCACCGATGCCGGTGCGCTGGTCACCCTGTATCCGCCCAACCGCATCGGCGAGCGCCTGTCGGCCCTGCACCATGACCACGCCGAAGGCTTCGATGCCCTGCTCGGCGAATCCCCGGCCATCCGCACCCTGAAAAGCCGCGCCCTGCGTGTCGCTGCCCTCGACGCGCCGCTGCTGATCCATGGCGAGACCGGCACCGGCAAGGAGTTGGTAGCCCGTGCCTGCCACGCTATCAGCAGCCGCCATGCCGCGCCCTTCCTCGCCCTCAACTGCGCCGCCCTGCCGGAGAACCTCGCCGAGAGCGAACTGTTCGGCTACGCCCCCGGCGCCTTCACCGGCGCGCAGCGCGGCGGCAAGCCGGGGCTGATGGAACTGGCCAACCAGGGCACGGTGTTTCTCGACGAGATCGGCGAGATGTCGCCGTACCTGCAGGCCAAGCTGCTGCGCTTCCTGAATGACGGCAGCTTCCGCCGGGTTGGCGGTGACCGCGAGGTGCGGGTCAACGTGCGTATCCTCAGCGCCACCCATCGCGACCTGGAAAAGATGGTCGGCGAAGGCACCTTCCGCGAAGACCTGTTCTACCGCCTCAACGTGCTCAATCTGGAAGTGCCGCCGCTGCGCGAGCGCGGCCAGGACATCCTCCTGCTCGCGCGTTATTTCATGCAGCAGGCCTGCACCCAGATCCAGCGCCCGCTCTGCCGCCTGGCCCCGGACACCTTCCCGGCCCTGCTCGGCAACCGCTGGCCGGGCAATGTGCGGCAGTTGCAGAACGTGATCTTCCGCGCTGCGGCTATCAGCGAAAGCAGCCTGGTGGATATCGGCGACCTGGATATCGCCGGCACTGCGGTGGCCGGCGGACAGGATGGCGAAGTCAGCAGCCTGGAGCAGGCGGTGGAGGACTTCGAACGCGACCTGCTGGAAAAGCTCTACGCCAGCCATCCCTCGACCCGGCAACTGGCCGCGCGCCTGCAAACCTCGCACACCGCCATCGCCCATCGCCTGCGCAAGTACGGGATTTCGGCAAAAAGCTGAATCATCGTAGCGAAATCGATACACCGTAGTGATTTCGCTACAGCCTGCCGTAACAACGCTGTAGCAAGGCGTTGATCCTTCACGGCTTTCATTGCGCTATGCCGCCGTAGCGATTTCGTTACACAGCATTTCAAAAACAGTCAGGAAAAATCGCTCAAAGCCTTTGTTTTCGGGGCATTGCCGAACATGGCCGCGTATTTGCTATGGAAATTCCAGCCCCGGTCTGCCGCGTTGATGCGGCGGGCCACTACCGCATCCGGCCGCGACGACGGCCTTCGAGGAGTTTCCATGAGCGAGTTGCGTTTTACCGAAGATCACGAGTGGCTGCGTGCCGAAGCCGACGGCAGTGTGACCGTGGGCATCACCGCCTTCGCCCAGAACGCCCTGGGTGACGTGGTCTATGTGCAACTGCCGGAACTGCAGCACTACGCCAAGGGCGCCGAAGCCTCCACCGTGGAATCGGTGAAAGCCGCCAGCGGCGTGTACATGCCGCTGGACGGTGAAGTGGTCGAGGTCAACGCGCAACTGGAAGACAGCCCGGAACTGGTCAACGAAGACCCGCTGGGCGAAGGCTGGTTCTTCCGCTTTATCCCGGCCGATGCCGGCGCCGTCGCGCAACTGCTCGACCAGGACGCCTACGACCGCCTGATCAAAGCCAACGACGACGCCTGAGGAGCCTGCCATGACCATCAACCTCGGCACCGCCAACGAATTCATCGCCCGCCATATCGGCCCACGCCAGGCCGATGAGCAGGCCATGCTCGCCACCCTCGGCTTCGACTCGCTGGAAGCCATGAGCGCCGCCGTCATCCCCGACAGCATCAAGGGCACCAGCGTGCTGGAACTGGGCGAAGGCCAGAGCGAGGCCGACGCCCTCGCCGCGCTGAAAGCCATCGCCGGCAACAACCAGCTGTTCAAGAGCTTCATCGGCCAGGGCTACTACAACTGCCACACTCCGGCGCCGATCCTGCGCAACCTGCTGGAAAACCCGGCCTGGTACACCGCCTACACCCCGTACCAGCCGGAGATTTCCCAGGGCCGCCTGGAAGCCCTGCTGAACTTCCAGACCCTGATCAGCGACCTCACCGGCCTGCCGATCGCCAACGCCTCCTTGCTCGACGAGGCCACCGCCGCCGCCGAAGCCATGACCTTCTGCAAGCGCCTGAGCAAGAACAAGGGCAGCCACGCCTTCTTCGCTTCCGTGCACTGCCACCCGCAGACCCTCGACGTGCTGCGCACCCGCGCCGAACCGCTGGGCATCGAAGTGGTGGTCGGCGATGAGCGCGAACTGACCGACGTCAGCCGCTTCTTCGGCGCCGTGCTGCAGTACCCGGCGGCCAACGGTGATGTCTTCGACTACCGCGAACTGGTCGAGCGCTTCCACGCCGCCAACGCCCTGGTGGCCGTGGCTGCCGACCTGCTGGCCCTGACCCTGCTGACCCCGCCAGGCGAGTTCGGCGCCGACGTGGCCATCGGCAGCGCCCAGCGCTTCGGTGTGCCGCTGGGCTTCGGCGGCCCGCACGCGGCCTACTTCTCTACCCGCGATGCGTTCAAGCGCGACATGCCCGGCCGCCTGGTCGGCGTGTCCATCGACCGCTTCGGCAAGACCGCCCTGCGCCTGGCCATGCAGACCCGCGAGCAGCACATCCGCCGCGAAAAGGCCACCAGCAACATCTGCACCGCCCAGGTGCTGTTGGCCAACATCGCCAGCATGTACGCCGTCTACCACGGCCCCCAGGGCCTCAAGCAGATCGCCGCGCGCACCCACCAGTTGACCGCGATCCTCGCCGCCGGCCTCAACGGCCTGGGCGTGAACGTCGAGACTACCGCCTTCTTCGATACCCTGACCCTGACCACCGGCGCGGCAACTGCCGAGCTGCATGCCCGGGCCCGCGCCGCCGGCCTCAACCTGCGCCAGATCGATGACCAGCGCCTCGGCCTGTCCCTCGACGAAACCAGCACCCAGGCCGATGTCGAGGCGCTGTGGAATCTGTTCGGCAATGCCCCGGACTTCGCCATCCTCGCCGCCAGCACCGCCGCGCAACTGCCGACCGCCCTGCTGCGCCAGTCGGCGATCCTCGAGCACCCGGTGTTCAACCGCTACCACAGCGAAACCGAGCTGATGCGCTACCTGCGCCGCCTGGCCGACAAGGACCTGGCGCTGGACCGCACCATGATCCCGCTGGGCTCCTGCACCATGAAGCTCAACGCCGCCAGCGAAATGATCCCGGTGACCTGGGCCGAATTCGGCAACCTGCACCCGTTCGCCCCGGCCGAGCAAAGCCAGGGCTACCAGCAACTGACTTCCGAGCTGGAAGCCATGCTCTGCGCCGCCACCGGCTACGACGCCGTGTCGCTGCAACCGAACGCCGGCTCCCAGGGCGAATACGCCGGCCTGCTGGCGATCCGCGCCTATCACCAGAGCCGTGGCGACCAGCGCCGCGACATCTGCCTGATCCCGTCCTCGGCCCACGGCACCAACCCGGCCACCGCCCATATGGCCGGCATGCGCGTGGTGGTCACCGCCTGTGACGCCCGTGGCAACGTCGATATCGACGACCTGCGGGCCAAGGCCATCGAGCACCGCGAACACCTCGCCGCGCTGATGATCACCTACCCGTCGACCCATGGCGTGTTCGAGGAAGCCATCGGCGAGATCTGCGCGATCATCCACGACAACGGCGGCCAGGTGTACATCGACGGCGCCAACATGAACGCCATGGTCGGCCTGTGCGCCCCGGGCAAGTTCGGCGGCGACGTGTCGCACCTGAACCTGCACAAGACCTTCTGCATTCCCCACGGTGGTGGCGGCCCGGGCGTCGGCCCGATCGGCGTCAAGGCGCACCTGGCGCCGTTCCTGCCGGGCCATGCGCACATGGACAACAAGCAGGGCGCGGTGTGCGCGGCACCGTTCGGCAGCGCCAGCATCCTGCCGATCACCTGGATGTACATCCGCATGATGGGTGGCGCGGGTCTCAAGCGTGCCTCGCAGATGGCCATCCTCAACGCCAACTACATCGCCCGTCGTCTGGAAGAGCACTATCCTGTGCTGTACACCGGCAGCAACGGCCTGGTTGCCCACGAGTGTATCCTCGACCTGCGCCCGCTCAAGGACACCAGCGGCATCAGCGTCGACGACGTGGCCAAGCGCCTGATCGACTTCGGCTTCCACGCCCCGACCATGTCCTTCCCGGTGGCTGGCACCCTGATGATCGAACCGACCGAAAGCGAGTCCAAGGAAGAACTGGACCGCTTCTGCGACGCGATGATCCGCATCCGCGAAGAGATTCGTGCAGTGGAGAACGGCAGCCTGGACAAGGACGACAACCCGCTGAAGAACGCTCCGCACACTGCGGCCGAACTGACCGGCGAATGGTCCCACGGCTACAGCCGCGAGCAGGCGGTGTACCCGCTGGCGTCGCTGGTGGAAAGCAAGTACTGGCCGCCGGTGGGCCGGGTCGACAACGTGTTTGGTGATCGCAACCTGGTGTGCGCTTGCCCGTCGATCGAGAGCTATCAGGACGCCTGAGTTCGCTTGAGGGCCTCATCGCCGGCAACGCCGGCTCCCACAGGAATCGGGGGCGCCGCGAACCTTGTGGGAGCCGGCGTTGCCGGCGATGGGGGGGCCCCCCCCCCCCCAAAAAAAA
>NZ_JBMDIJ010000031.1:0-63079 GCF_057808595.1 Pseudomonas sp. FG98
GCGATTACGTTGGTGACTTCACTACTGTAATCGCGGGTGAACCCGCTCCCACAGGGGCCGCGTCTTAAATCTCCTCGAACATCTCCATGAACGTCGCCACCAACCGCCGCGAGCGCTGTTCGTTGAGGCACACCAGGGTCTCCTTGAGGCGGCGCTGGCAATCGACGATGGGCAGGGCGCAGACCCGTGCATCGGCGCCGAACTCGGCAGCCGACACCACCCCCACGCCAATCCCCACCACCACTGCCTCCCGCGCTGCTTCACGGCCTTCCACCTGGATCGCCGGGCGGATGCGCAGCCCGGCGCGGCGCATTTCCTCCTCCAGGGTCTGCCGGGTCACCGAGCCGGGTTCGCGCAGCACCAGCGGGGTGTCGTCGAGGTCTGCCAGGCGGATCGATTCGCGTCCAGCCCAGGGATGGCTGCGGGAGACGAAGGCGACCATCGCCTCGTCGCGCAACGGCAGACAGTACAGCCGCTCGTCCTCGACATCACGGCCGAGCAGGGCGATATCCGCCTGGTAACTGAACAGCCGGGCCAGGGACTCGTCGGTGTTGCCGGTCTCGATCTTCACGCTGATCCCCGGATATGCCAGGCAGAACCGCGCCACCTGGCCAAGCACATGCACCGGCGCGTCGACCGCCAGCACCAGGGTGCCGGTCTGCAAGGCACGGGAGTCGCGCAGCAGTTCATCGGCCTCGGCCTCGCAGGCGAACAGGCGCTGGGTGATGCCGAGCAGGCGCTCGCCAAGGTCGGTCAGTTGCACCGAGCGCTTGTTGCGATGAAACAGCAACACGCCGTAGCGCTCCTCCAGCTTGCGCACCTGGTCGGAGATGGCCGGTTGGGTGAGGAAGAGTTTTTCCGCCGCACGGGTGAAGCTGCCGTGCTGGGCCACGGCGTGGAATGCCTTGAGTTGAGCCTGGGAAACCGACATCGGAGCACCTGTAACAAGCTGAACTTATATTTGAAATACGATAAATCGATTTTATTTATCAGTGTGCAATTTGTTTCCATCTTCCCACCCGCCGACAGCCAGGGAGTGACTGTCCGGTCATGGGGAACTGGCCGCAGTGCCGGACACCCATCTGACCCGGTGACGGCCACTCGTCACCGGAGTGCGCAACACAACAACAAAACAGGCGTTTTTTTCAATTCTGCCGGCACACTCAGCTCCGAGGTCAGACTCATGAACAAGCACACCCCCGATATCCAGCGTTGGCGCGTGCAGATCTTTGCCATCACCTGGCTCGCCTACGCCGCGTTCTACTTCACCCGCAAAGCCTTTTCCGTGGCCAAGCTCGGCATCGGCGAAGACCCCGATTTCACCCTCGACAAAATGGCCATGGCCAATCTCGACGCCATCTACCTGGCCGCCTATGCCGTGGGCCAGTTCACCTGGGGTATGCTCGCCGACCGTTTCGGGCCGCGCGTGGTGGTGCTCGGCGGCCTGCTGATTTCCGCGGCGGCGGCACTGGTGATGGGCAGCTACGCGACCTTCCCGGTGTTCGCCAGCTGCATGCTGGTCCAGGGCCTGGCGCAGTCCACCGGCTGGGCCGGGTTATGCAAGAACATCGGCAGCTTCTTTCCCGCCGCGCAGCGTGGCCGGGTGCTCGGGCTGTGGAGTTCCTGCTATGCCTTCGGCGGCCTGGTGGCATCGCCTTTCGCCGGCTGGTGGGCCTATACCCTGGTCGGCACCTGGCACGCGGCATTCTTCTCCAGTGCCGCCGTGGTGGCCGCAGTGGCGCTGCTGTTCTTCTTCCTGCAACGCAACAAGCCCGAGGATGTCGGCCTGCCGGCGGTGGAGCCCGAGCCGCAGAGCATGGCTCCGGCCGGCCAACTGTGCAGCATCTGGGCGCCGCTGCGCGACATTCTGCGCAACCGCACGGTGCTGGTCCTGGGCCTGGCCTACTTCCTGCTCAAGCCGGCGCGCTACGCCATCCTGCTGTGGGGGCCGGTGATCGTCTTCGAGCAGATGCCCTCTGTGGGCAAGGTCGGCGCGGCGATCATCCCGACCGCCTTCGAACTGGCCGGGCTGCTCGGCCCGATCATGATCGGCCTGGCTTCGGACAAGCTGTTCGGTGCCCGGCGCATGCCCGCCTGCGTGATCAGTCTGCTGGTGCTGACCCTGGTCCTGGCGCTGTTCATGGGCGCCCTGCATACCGGCAGCGTGGCGCTGGTGGTGGCTCTGCTGTTCGTCATGGGGCTGACCCTGTACGGGCCGGACTCGATGATCAGCGGTGCCGCCGCCATCGATTTCGGTACGGCGAAAGCGGGGGCCACTGCTGCCGGGTTCGTCAACGGCTGTGGCTCGGTGGGGGCGATACTTGGTGGCTTGCTGCCGGGCTACTTCGATGGGGTCACGGTGTTCATCATTTTCGCCGGCTGCGCGCTGTTTTCCGCGCTGGTGCTGGTGCCGCACTGGAACAGCCGGCCGGCAACACCCGAGCATGACCCCGAAGTCGCACCGAATACCGCCATGGCGATCAAGCCGCTGCGCACCTGAGGCGGGAAGCGGGGCGGGCACTCATATTTTTTGTCGATTGCCCGCCTTCGCGCGTATAAACTGCTCGCCACTTTGTCGGTCGTTTCCTGAACCGACACCTGAAACAAGAGAGTCGAAATGGGCGCACAGTGGAAAGCCAAGCATAAAGAAGCAGCTGCCAATGCCAAGGGCAAGATCATGGGCAAGCTGGCCAAGGAAATTCAGATCGCCGCGCGCAGCGGTGCCGACCCGGACATGAACGCGCGTCTGCGTCTGGTGATCGAGCAGGCCAAGAAGGCTTCCATGACCCGCGAGACCCTCGAGCGCGCAATCAAGAAAGGCGCCGGTCTGCTGGGTGAGCAGGTGCAGTACCACGCGGTGAAATACGAAGGTTTCGCCCCGCACCAGGTGCCGCTGATCGTCGAGTGCCTGACCGACAACGTCAACCGCACCGTCGCCGAAGTCCGCGTGCTGTTCCGCAAGGGCCAGCTGGGCGCCGAGGGTTCGGTGTCGTGGGACTTCAACCATGTCGGCCTGATCGAGGCCACCCCGGACAGCGCCGATGCCGATCCTGAACTGGCGGCCATCGAAGCCGGTGCCCAGGACTTCGAGCCTGCCGATGAAGGCGCGACCCTGTTCATCACCGAAACCACTGACCTCGACAGCGTGCAGAAAGCCCTGCCGGAGCAAGGTTTCACCGTGATCTCGGCGAAGATCGGCTACACCCCGAAAAACCCGGTCAGCGCCGCTGGTCTGAGCGCCGAGGCCCTGGCCGAAGTGGAAGCCTTCCTCGATGCCATCGACGGGCATGACGATGTGCAGAACGTCTATGTCGGTTTGACTGCCTGACTCTGGATTGCATGACAAAGGGGCCGCTTGCGGCCCCTTTGTCATTGGGTCTTGTGGTGCCTGTCGCGGCCTCATCGCTGGCAAGCCAGCTCCCACAGGTATTGCACAAGATTCAAAGTCTGTGCTGACCCTGTGGGAAGCTGGCTTGCCAGCGATTAGGCCATCAGTTCAAACGCAGGACGACCTCGGCAAACCCAGGCCGCTCCAGCCCATCTTCCTGCACGCACTCGCGCTGCAACTCCCGCACCCACGCCAGTTCCTCGTCACAGCGCTCCAGCAACTCGCCCAGCAGAATGCCGAACGCCCGCACTTCGATGCGCTCCAGCAGCCTGGCCTCAAGACCGCCATCCCGCGGATGGAACGACGCCGCGCCAAAGTCGCCGAGCAGGCTGTGCCCGTGGGCGTCGCAGAGGATGTTGTGGGCGTACAGGTCGCCATGACTCAGCCCCCGACCATGCAGATGCTCCGCCACCGAGGCAATCGACAGGGCCAGGCGGCGCAGGCCGGGGCCATCCAGGCGGCGCTCGGCGGGGTAGATGTCGCGGGTACAGCTGTCCAGGCTCGGTGGACCGGCGAGGTTGAACCAGGCCGGGTCGATCAGTTCCATGACCAGCGCCGGAATGCCCTGGGGATGGTCGTCGATACGGCCGAGCAAGGGGATCAGGTGCGGGTGATCGCCGGCCTGCATGCAGGCGCTCATTTCGTCGAGGGGTGTGCCGTCGCTGGTGATATCGCCCTTGTACAGCTTGACCGCCACGGCGTCGTCGCGACCGGCCAGGTGCGCACGATGGATGATGCCCGAGGCACCCTGACCAAGACGTTGTTCGAGGTGAATGTCCGACCAGGCGATGCGCTTGAAGGCGGCGGGCGCTTCGGGCGTGCGCAGGCCCGGCGGCAGCGGATTGCCGGCGTAGGCCAGCCAGGCCAGCCTGGGCATGCGCAGCAGCCACTCGGGCAGGTGCTCCAGGCGGTTGGCGGCCATGCGCAGCAGTTCCAGCCTGGTGCAGCGTTGCAGGCTGTCCGGCAGGCCGGTCAGGCGGTTGCCGGAGAGCATCAGCTTTTGCAGCTCGGCGCAGTCGCCAATGGTCTCGGGCAGGCTTTCCAGGCAGTTGTCGGTGAGCACCAGGGAGCGCAGGCGCGGCGGCAGGGCGGCGGCGTCAACCCGCTCGATACGGTTGCTCTTGACCCCGACCACCTGCAACTGCGCGCAACCACCGATGCCGCGCGGCAACTCGCTTAAGCGATTCTCCGAACAAAACAGCACTTTCAGCTTGTGCAGGCGGCCGAGGTCGTCGGGCAGGCTGGTCAGGGCATTGCCGGTGAGGTTGAGCACTTCGAGGCTGTCGGCCAGGTCGTAGATTGCTGGCGGAAACCGCTCAAGGCCGCAGGCCAGGTCGAGGCGGGCGGTGCCGGCCAGGCGGCCTGATTCGAGGTCGTCGAGGCTGTGCATGGGAGCTGCCTTAGGAAAAAAGGCCGCCATCATAGCGGCAAAGCCCGCCGGCCATGCGACTTAAGTTCGATAGCGGGCTGGTGCCAGCGGGCCATACTGCGGATTCGCCCTTTAATAACAACAAACGTAGGGTTATTCATCGATGAGTTATCAGCAGTGCTATGACCGCTCCATCGCCGCGCCCGCCGATTTCTGGGCCGAGCAGGCCCATGAGCTGGGCTGGTTTCGCAAGCCCACGGAAATCCTCCGCGACAACCCTGACGGCACCCACCAGTGGTTCGCCGACGGCCGCCTGAACAGCTGCTACCTGGCCCTCGACCAGCAGATCGAGGAGGGCCGTGGCGATCAGTTGGCGCTGATCTACGATTCGCCGGTCACCGGCAGCCAGCAGACCTTCACCTTCAACCAGATGCGCGACGAAGTGGCGCGCCTGGCCGGCCTGTTGCGCGAGCTGGGCGTACGGCAGGGCGACGGTGTGGTCATCTATATGCCGATGGTCCCCCAGGCGGCGATGGCCATGCTGGCCTGCGCGCGGATCGGCGCGGTGCATTCGGTGGTGTTCGGCGGCTTCGCGCCCCACGAGCTGGCCCTGCGCATCGACGACGCGCGGCCGACCCTGCTGCTGACCGCCTCCTGCGGCCTGGAATTCGACCGGGTCATCGAATACAAGCCGCTGGTGGACCGCGCCCTGGAGCAGTCCGCGCACCAGCCGCGCCAGGTACTGGTGCTGCAACGCCCGCAGGCCCGGGCGACGCTGATCGAAGGACGCGATCTCGACTGGCAGGCGGCTATGGAAAACGCCGTTGCGGTACCTCCGGTCGAGCTGCGTGCCGGCGACCCGCTGTACATCATGTACACCTCCGGCACCACCGGGAAACCCAAGGGCATCGTCCGTGAAAACGGCGGCAACGCCGTGGCCCTGCGCTTCGCCATGAAGAACATCTACGGCATGCAGGCGGGGGAGGTGTGGTGGGGCATTTCCGATGTCGGCTGGGTGGTGGGGCATTCGCTGATCGTCTACGGCCCGCTGATGAGTGGCTGCACCACGGTGTTCTACGAGGGCAAGCCGATCCGCACCCCGGATGCCGGGGCCTATTGGCGGGTGGTCGAGCAGTACCGGGTCAACGGGCTGTTCTGCGCACCGACGGCGATGCGCGCGATCCGCAAGGAAGATCCGGACGGCCTGTTGCTGCGCCGCTACGACCTGAGTTCGCTACGCCAGTTGTTCCTCGCTGGCGAGCGTCTCGACTCCAGCACTCACCAATGGCTGGAAAACGTCAGCGGCAAGACCGTCCACGATCACTGGTGGCAGACCGAGACCGGCTGGCCGGTGACCGCCCCCTGCCTGGGCCTGCATGGCAGCGGCGGGCGCGCCGGTTCCAGCAACCGGGCGGTGCCGGGTTATCACGTGCAGGTGCTGGACGAGGACGGCCAGGTACTCGGTGCCAACCAGCAGGGCGCCATCGTCATCGCCCTGCCGTTGCCGCCGGGGTGCAGCCAGACCCTGTGGGGCGATCATCCGCGCTACCTGGAGTCGTACCTGCAGGCCTATCCGGGCTACTACCACACCGGGGACGGCGGCTATCTCGACGACGACGGCTTCGTCTACATCATGGGCCGCACCGACGATGTGATTAATGTCTCCGGGCATCGCCTGTCCACCGGCGAGATGGAGGACATGGTGGCTCGTCATCCGGCGGTGGCCGAATGTGCCGTGGTGGGTGTGCGCGACGAGATCAAGGGCCAGGTGCCGCTGGCCTTGCTGGTGTTGAAGGATGGGGTGGACAGCAGCGAAGCGCAGTTGCAGGCGGAGCTGGTGGCCACGGTGCGCGAGCAGATTGGTGCGCTGGCCTGTTTCAACCGGGTGCGGGTGGTCAAGCGCCTGCCCAAGACCCGTTCGGGCAAGATCCTGCGTGCGGTATTGCGCAAGATCGCTGACCAGCAGCCTTATGTGGCGCCGTCGACCGTGGATGACCCGGCGGTGCTGGTGGAGATCGAGGAGGTGCTGGCGGGGCTGGCGAGGAGTGCCTGAGGCTTTTCGGTGAGCTTGATGGCCTGATCGCTGGCAAGCCAGCTCCCACTGGGATCGCGTCGAGCACCGGTACTGTGGTTGACGCAGAACCCTGTGGGAGTCGGCTTGCCGACGATAAGGCCATTAGCCGCGCCACATCACTCCGGCCCAACCTGCTGCAATTGCCCCAGCCGGCTGCGGGTCCGCGCCAGGTCGGCGACGCTGCCGCCCAGGCTCTGTGCCAGCGGCCGTTCGCCGATCAGCAACAGTTGCTTGTCGCGGTCATACAGCACGTCGACCAGGTTGATGAAGCGCTGCTGGGCGGCGATGGTGCAGTCCTCCAGGTCCGGCAGCCCTTCGAGGGTCCAGTGCTCGAAACGCTGGATCAGCTCCAGGTAGTCGATCACCGCCGTGGCCTGCTCGCAGAGGCTGGAGAAGTCGAACACCACGCTGCGCTCGTCACGGATCCGGGCGCGCAGTTCGCGTTTGTTGACGTGCAGGACCGTGTCCCGGGCCGGGGCGTCGAAGCCGAGGCGCTGCAACTGCTCAGGAGTGCCGGGCCAGAGGTAATGCCCCTGGGTGAAGCGCTGCTGCCGACCGGCGTCGGGAAGGGCGCGGTAGTCCTGCTCGCCGCCGACCTCGAGGACCTCCATGCGCTCCTCGATCAAGCGGATCACCGGCTCGAAGCGCTGGTGATAGAGCGGGTTGGGCAACAAACCCTTGGGTGGGTAGTTGGAGGTCACCAGTACCAGGATGCCCCGGGCGAACAGGGCCTTGTACAGGCGCGTGAGCAACATGGCATCGCCGATATCGTGGACATGGAACTCGTCGAAGCACAGCACCCGGCAATCGCCAAGCAGCGCTTCGAGGGTCAACGCCAGGGCGTCGTCTTCCCGACGGTGCTCGAACATGCCCTGGTGCAGGCGGGCGAAGAAATCATGGAAGTGCAGGCGGCGCTTGGGAATGTCGCCGAGGGCGTGGAAGAAGCCGTCCAGCAGCCAGCTTTTGCCGCGTCCGACCTGGCCGTACAGATACAGGCTGCGGGCCTGGCCGGTGGGGAGGCGGGCGGCCTGCTCGGCCATGGCGGCGACGACCCGCTGCTGGCCCTGGCTCAGGGTGTAGCCCTGCTGTCGGGCCTTGTCGGCGAAGAAACGCTGGATCCCGCTGTCGGCATCCGGCCCGCTCGGGCGAGCGGCGGTCAGGCGGTGACGCAGGGCGCGCAGGGGCGAGCGGATCCAGGCGGGCAAGACGGGCTCCTCAGGGGTAATGGCATGAGCGGCGGCAATATTAACCAGATAGTGAAAAGTGCCGCCAGCCACGCCTTGGATGTTCGTCGGATATTTCCTGTACAAGAGCTGTACATTTCTTGATCGACTGGCAGCATTTTTCTCGGCTGCTAACCTGAATTTTCAGTCACTCCTGCAAGGAAGGGAGGGAAGGTGAAGGGACGGTCACTGGTAGCGCTGTTTGGACTTTGTACAGCCCAAGGCGTTGCTGCCACGGATTTTCTCGTCGAAGTGCGTATCGACGTGCAACGCGGTTGCCTGCTCATCCACGAGCCAAGGTCAGCCTCCGCGCAGGCCCTGGGTGTGCTGGATTTCGGCCAGGGTCCGCGTCTGGACGCGCCTGCCGGACCGTTGAGCAGCCAGTTGCTGGCACAGCGGCCGCCACGGCTGGAATGCAATCCCGATACTGCTTACCAGGTGCAGGTCGATGGCGGCCTGCACGGTGGTACCGGTGATGTTCGTTACCTGGTTTCTGCCGATCCCCGGGCCAAGCCCATTCCCTATCGCCTGTTCCAGGATCCGGGCTGGCGTGTGCCGCTGTCGGTGAACATCGCCCAGCACGGCCGCGTACCGGACAGCGGATCGGTTGAACTTCCCTTGTATGCACGTATCGACACACAGACCGAGCTTCCACGGACGGGGCGCTATTCGGACTTGTTGAAGGTGACCGTCACCTGGTGACGGCCGACAGAGACACTGCTTAAGGAGCGAGCAGCATGCAGACATCGCGCATTCTCCTGCTGAGCCTGGGACCGCTCCTGCTCAGCACCAGCGTCCATGGCGCCATGAGCGGGCATATCCAGGCACGCCTGGTGCTGACCTCGGCGTGCCAGATCAGCAACGATCCGAGTGTCACCTCGCCGGCAGCCGGCGGCGGTGTGCTCGACTTCGGCCAGCAAGGGCCGCTGTGGAACCAGACGTTGCGCGCCGCCGTCGACGACCCTGGTGGCACCGGCAACCTGCAGATCAGCTGCAATCCGCAAGTCCGCGCTTTCACCGTGACCATCAACGGCGGCAGCAATCCCGACGGCGCCACCCGGCGGCTGAGCAATGGCGGCGTGCTGATTCCCTACCAACTGTCCACCGACCCGGCCGGGCGCAGCAACTACGGCATCGGCCAGCAGCTCAATTTCACGGTGAGCAGTGCGCAGCAGATCCCCATCCCCATCTACGGCGTTGTCGTAGCCAACCCCAAAGCCCTGCCTGCAGGCGTATATCGCGACACCTTGACGGTGACGCTGGACTGGTAACAGCCAAGGAGTGAACCATGAAACCGACACTCTCCCGTTTTCTCTTCGCCAGCGTAGGGCTGTTGCTGGCATCCCAGGCCCAGGCGGCATCGGTCACCGGAACGATCAACGCCTCGTTGGTGCTGATCTCCAGTTGCCAGGTGAACGGCTCCACCGCCACCAGCGGCGTCAACTTCGGTGCCCTCAACTTCGGTACCCAGACTGCACTGTTTACCACCGCGGGCGCCCAGGTGCTTGCCACCGGGGGCGGAGCGATGAGCGTGCTCTGTTCCAATGGCGCGATCCCGGTCATCAAGGTCGGTGCCGGGGCCCATGACGGTCAGGGCACTGGTGGTACCCGCGCGTTGAGCGACGGCGGTACCAACTTTGTGGCGTATGACTTCTATACCGATTCCGGGCTGACCACGCCCTTGCCGATCAACGGCACCATCACCCTGCCTACCAGCAGCGGGGCGGCACAGACGGTCAATCTGTACGGCAAGGCCGTGGGCAAGTCCGGCCTGCCGCCGGCGACCTATACCGACACCGTGGCGGTCGAGCTGAGCTTCTAGCCATGCACGGGCGGCTGGCGCTGGCCCTGGCGGTGTGCGCGGTGGCCGCGCCGATGCCGCTGGACGCCGCGCTGACCAGCACCTTCCTGGTCAATGCAACGATCCAGGCCGGGTGCCTGGTGGTGGGCGGGGTGAGCAACTACGGCAATCTGGACTTCGGCAGCTACTCGGCGCTGTCCAGCGCTGCGGTGACCACCCAGCTCAGCGGCACCACGGTGACCCTGCAATGCACGCCGGGGGTGGCCCTGAGCATGAAGATCGGCGGCGGACAGAACAACAACGGCAGCCGCAATCTCAAGCGCAGTACCGGCAGCAACCTGGTGACCTACCAGTTGTACAGCGATTCGGGCTTCAGCCAGGTATTGGGCATCGACCAGACAATCACCGTCAGCTACGCCGATCCCACTGCGATCAAGTTGCCGGTGTATGCCCGGGCGCAATTGACCGGTGTGCTGCCGGCTGGCAGCTACAGCGATGTATTGCAAGTGACGTTGACCTTTTGACGGCGTTCGCGCCCGCATAACAAGAACACGACGAAGGAGAGTTGCATGGTCAGGGACGCGCTGCGTCGTAATGGGGGGAGGCTGGCGCTGGGCATGCTGCTGTGCTGGGCCGGGCTGGCGCAGGCAGCGACCTCGGTGCTGATCTGGCCGATCGATCCGGTGATCGAGGCCGAGCAGAAGGCCGGCGCTCTGTGGCTGGAGAATCGCGGCAACGAAGAAGCGAGCCTGCAGGTGCGCATCTTCGCCTGGCGCCAGGGCGAGTTCGACGATCAATACCAGAGCCAGCGCGAGATCATCGGCAGCCCGCCGGTGGCGAAGATCGCCCCGGGGCAGAAGCAACTGATCCGCCTGGCTCGCACAGGTACCTCGCCGGTGGGCCAGGAGCAGGCCTACCGCATCATCATCGATGAGATTCCCCCCGCGCTGCCGCCGGACACGGCGGAAAAGCCGCAGGCGGCGATCCGTTTCCAGATGCGCTATTCGGTGCCGCTGTTCGTCTACGGCCAGGGCCTGTGGGGCAAGGCCGATCCCAGCGGGCAGCGCAGCGATGCCGGGGTTGGCAAGCCGCAACTGAGCTGGCGCCAGGTCTCGGCACAGGGCCGTTCCTACGTGGAGATCCGCAATACCGGGCCGGTCCATGCGCGCCTGACCGATGTGGTGATGCAGCAGGGCGGGCAGAGCCGTCCGGTAGTGGAGGGCCTGCTCGGCTACGTGCTGCCCGGCGCGACCATGCGCTGGCCTGCACCGGTGCAGGCTTCGGCGTCGACCGTACTCAAGGGCCGCATCAATGGCGGCGACACGGCGCAGACCATCGGTCAGGGTGGCCAGTGAGCTGAGCGGGCAGAGGATGCATCAGGGTTCAGGGAGTACCCGACAATGGTGGGACGAGGTGCGTGAAGGGATTTCCGGGCAGTACCCGCACGCTGGTAGTGGCGGGCGGCATGGCGTTGTGCCTGATGGCGCCGCTGTGGGCCGGCGAGCTGCCACCGCCGCCGTCCGGGCAGGAGGCGGTGAGCGATGCCGAGCTGTACCTCGAACTGGTGGTCAACCAGATGAACAGCGGTAACGTGATCGTCGTGCATCAGCGCTCCGGGCGCATTTATGCGGCGGCCAGCGACCTGCATGCAGTGGGCCTGGAATTTCCCGTGGCGGTGCCGGACGAGGTGGCCCTGGACAGCATCGCCGGGCTGCACGCCGACTACGACAGCCAGGCCCAGCGCCTGATGCTGCAGGTGCCCCCGGCCTGGCTGCCCAACCAGCGCATCGGCAATCGCTCGCTGGGTCCTGGCGGTCAGGCTTTCAGCAGCTTCGGCGCGTTGCTCAACTACGATGCCTACCTGAACGATACCGATGACGTCGGCAGCAGCCTGTCGGTGTGGAACGAACTGCGGGTGTTCGACAGCTGGGGCACCTTCTCCACCACCGGACAGTGGCGCGAGCCGATCAGCGGGCGCAATTTCGCCGATGACCGTCGTGGCTTCCTGCGCTACGACACCACCTTCCGCTACACCGACGAGGAGCGCCTGCTGACCTTCGAGGCCGGTGACGTGATCAGCGGGGCGCTGCCCTGGACCAGTTCGGTGCGCCTGGGCGGGGTGCTGGTGTCCCGGGACTTCTCGGTACGCCCGGACCTGGTCACCTATCCGCTGCCGGCCTTTGCCGGCGAGGCGGCGGTGCCGTCCTCGGTGGACCTGTTCATCAACGGCTACAAGAGCGCCAGCGCCGACCTGCAGCCCGGCCCCTACACCCTGACCAACGTGCCGTACATCAACGGCGCCGGCGATGCTGTGGTGGTCACCACCGACGCGCAGGGGCGTCAGGTGTCCACCACGCTGCCGTTCTATGTCACCAGCAGCCTGTTGCAGAAGGGCATGAGCGATTTCTCCGTGGCTGCCGGCGCCCTGCGGCGCAACTACGGGATCAGCGATTTTTCCTATGGCAAGGCGCTGACCTCTGCCAGCCTGCGCTACGGCGTCAGCGACAGCTTCACCTTGGAGACCCACGCCGAGGCCGCCGAGTCCCTGGCTCTGGGTGGCGTCGGCGGCAACCTGCTGATGGGCACCTTCGGGGTGGTCAACGCGGCGGTCAGCCAGAGCACCTTCGACAGCCGCAGCGGTCAGCAACTGAGCCTCGGCTACCAGTACAACAGCCAGCGCATCGGCTTCAATTATCAGCGCCTGGAGCGTTATGGCGACTACGCCGACGCGTCCTTGCTGGACAGCCCCTGGGTGCGCCTGAGCCAGCGCAGCGAGCAGGTCACCGTCAGCCTCAACCTGGAGCGCTACGGCAGCCTTGGCGCCGGCTACTTCGATGTGCGTGCCGGCGACAATACGCGCACCCGGCTGTTCAACCTGAGCTGGAGCAAGTCGCTGTGGGGCAATACCAGCCTGTACCTGTCGGCCAACCGCGAGATCGGCGGCGAGCAATGGGCGACCCAGGCGCAACTGGTGATTCCCTTCGATCTGCACGGCACCCTCAGCCTGAGCACCGAGCGCAACCAGAGTGGCGAGAATGTCCAGCGGGTCAACTACAGCCGCGCGGTGCCCAGCGATGGCGGCCTCGGCTACAACCTCGGCTATGCCAGCGGCGGCGACCAGGATGCCTACCGCCAGGCCGACCTGACCTGGCGCCTGCAATCGGTGCAGCTCCAGGCTGGTACCTACGGCACCCGCGACGGCATGACCCGCTGGGCCGAGGCCAGTGGTTCGCTGGTGTGGATGGACGCCGGGGTGTTCGCCGCCAATCGCATCGATGACGCCTTCGTAGTGGTCAGCACCAACGGCTTCGCCGACGTGCCGGTGCGCTACGAGAACCAGACCGTGGGTCATACCGATAGCAAGGGGCATCTGCTGGTGCCCTGGAGCAGTGCCTATTACCGCGGCAAGTACGAGATCGACACCCTTGAACTGCCGGCCGATGTCCGCGCCGAGAACGTCGAGCAGCGCGTGGCGGTGCGCCGCGGTGCCGGTTATCTGCTGAATTTCCCGTTGAGCCGGGTGCGTGCCGCGAGCATCGAGCTGGTGGATGCCAGGCACCAGGACCTGCCCCTGGGCAGCCAGGTGCGTCATCAGCAAGGCGGCGGGCTGGCGGTGGTGGGGTGGGACGGGCTGGTCTATCTGGAGGGGCTGGCCGAGCAGAACACCCTCGAGGTGCAGATCGCTGGGGGTGGCAAATGCCTGGTGCAGTTCAACCTCGATGCCGGGCAGTCCGATATACCGCTGATCGGCCCGTTGGTGTGCAAATGAAGCGCTTGCTGCTGGGGCTGCTGCTGGCCTTGGTCATCCAGCGGGTAGAGGCCCAGTGCACGGTAGTCCAGGCCACCAACGCGGCGTTCGGCAGCGTCGCCTCGACCACCCTGGCCTCCACCGTGCAATCCAGTTCCAGCACCAACGCCGGTTTGCGTTGCAGCGGCTCGCTGCTGACGTTGCTGCGCAGCGACGACTTCTTCAAGGCAACTTTCACCTCGACCAACAACACCACCGGCCTGGTCGGGCCTACCGGCGACGTGATCCAGTACACACTCTACGCCGACAACACCACCTCGCACCCCATCACCCGCGGCCAGGCCTACGACTTCGCCCGCAACGGCATTCTCGATGCCCTCGGCATCCTCGGCAACGTGGTGCCCGGGACCATCCCGGTGTACGTGCGCACCCTGACCGGCAGCAATGTCGCCGCCGGGACCTATTCGGAAACCTTCAGCGTGTTCTGGAACTGGGACTATTGCTACGGCATCGGTGTCGGCGGTCTGTGCCTCGGACGCCAGACCACCAGCGGCACCACCACCATGACCGTGACCCTGACGGTCACCGCCGATTGCCAGATCACCACCCCGACCATCAACTTCGGCACGGCGCCGGTGGTCAGCGGTTTTTCCACGGTGAGCCAGAGCGTCAGCCTCAGTTGCACCAAGGGCAGTGCCTATACCGTGGGGTTGAACGATGGCTTGTATGTCTCGGGCGGTCGCCGGCGGATGAAGTCGCCGGCCAACAACTACCTGGCCTACGACATCTTCAAGAGTGCCGGAGTGGTGCGTTGGGGGGCGCTGACCACGGCCCGGCGTTCCAGCAGCGATGCCGATATCAACCCCGGCAATGGCACCGGGACCGGCAGCCAGGTATTCAACTACAACGCCAAGGTCTACACCGACCAGACCACACCGCCGGCGGGGGCGTATCAGGACAGTGTGATTCTCGACGTGGCGTTCTAGTCGCTTGAAATGCGGACACTGTGGGAGCTGGCTTGCCAGCGATGATGTCGGTGAATTCACTACCGCAATCGCTGGCAAGCCAGCTCCCACTGGGTGCGCGTATGCTGCTTTTTGGGTCAGCGCAATTCGCCGACCATCTGCCCGATCGTGTCCAGCACCGCCGAGGCCAGCTCTTTCGAACGCTTGCCCGACCAGCCGGTAGCCGGGTTCGGCGCGTCGTCGTGGTCCTTGAACGGCATTTCCAGGGTCAGCGACAGGCAGTCATGGGCCTGGCCGACGGCATTGCAGGCCAGGGTCAGGTTGGCCTGGCCCGGGGCGCTGCGCGGGTAGCCATGCACATCCTGGAAATCGCTGGTCAGGCTGCACAGGGTCTTGCGGAAGCGCTCTTCGAGGGCGGCGATACGCGGGGTGTAGCCGGGATTACCCTCGCAGGCGGCGGTGAATACGTGGGGGATTTCCTCGTCGCCATGGGCATCGAGGAACAGGTCGACACCATGCAGCTTCATCTGCTGCTGGGCGAACAGCACCTCCGGGGTCTGCTCGCTGCTGGCGTCCTGCCAGGCGCGATTCAGGTCGAAGCCCTTGGCGTTGGTACGCAGATGGCCGCGGAAGGCGCCATCGGGGTTCATGTTGGGGATCAGATAGAGATCGGCGGCGGCCAGCAGCTGTTGCAGTGTGGCATCGTTGCCGGCGACGCGGTCGATCACGCCTTCCATGAACCACTCGGCCATATGCTCGCCGGGATGCTGCTGGGCGATGATCCATACCTTGCGCTTGCCAGCAGCGCCGTCACCGACCCGCAGCAACGGGATATCGCGGCCTTCGACGCTGCGGCCGGTGGCCAGCAGGCTGACGTTGGGCAAGTGCCGGGCACGTTCGATCAACTGGTTGTGGCGGGCGCGGGAGTAGGGTTCGAAATAGGCGAACCAGGCTTGCGGGTGTTGGGCTTCGAGGCTGAAGTGCAGGGCCGTGCCGTCAAAACGCGAGGGCACGCGGAACCAGTTCTGCTGATCGTAGGACGCTACCGCGTGGTAGCCATCCCAGGCCTTGTTGTAGGAGGACTCGCCGGCATTTTCCAGGGAGAAGGTGTAGGTCTGGCCGGGTGTCAGCTCGCTGGCCTTGAAGTGGAACCACTGGAAATGAGCGCTGGCGGTATCGGGGCGGATCGCCAGGCGTACCTGGGCGGGATTGCTGGCATCCCGGACGAGGATGTTGCCGGAGTCGAAGTCGCAGTCGATGCGCAGTGCGGTCATGGCCTGGGTCCTGTGTAGAGTTGTTGTGGGCGACAACTCTACACAACCCGGTCAGGACCAGAAACCCAGGGCCAGCAATGCGGCGAGGCCGAGGCCCATGGCCACGCTGCAGCCGCCGAGGGAAAACGCTGCGCGGCTCTGTCTGTACCAGAGGTTTTCGCCCAGGATCCGGGCCGGGGCGAGCAGGCTGCGCCAGCGCAGTTCGGTGGCATGGAAGGCGGCGAGGTGTTCGGGGGCGGCGTCCAGCCAGCGGCGGAAGTCGATGCGCTCGCTGGCGGTGACCTGCGGGCTCTGTAGGCGCACATACCACTGGCCGGCGGTACGCGCGGCCGGGGTGGACGAGGGCAGGGTGGCGTGCAGGACCTGGTTCATCTGCCGCTCGACCGTGGCGTCGGGCAGATCAAGGCGTTGGGCGATGACGGCATAGGACAACTGGTCGAGGCGGTTCAGCAAGAACACCTGCTGGACCCGGCGTGGCAACTCGTTCAAGCGGTGCAGCAGCGCCAGTTCGGCGGCATCGGTGCATTCGGCGTGATGATCCAGCGGCAGCAACAGACGGGTCATGGTTTAGCTCCTTGCTGTGGAAACGGAGGAGGCGGGGAATGGGGGGCATCTTCCTTGACGCGGTTGAGAGCTTAATCGTAACGAGATTGATTCTCAAGTGCTAATTTCAGCAAAGATTTGTTACGGGGTTACCGCAGCGATAGTCCTTTGCTATCATCGCCACATTCAGTAACACACCGCCTTCATTAGCCTGAAGAGCCCAAAAAAAGACCCGGCAAAAAGCCGGGTCAAAAACCGTGATTAGCCTGATGAGGAGATAATCTGGAGTCCGACCTAAGGGCTCCGGGTTATCCAACCAGTCTCGCGACCAGTTGCGTTCAATAATAATCGTTCTCATTTTCAAGTCAAATGAATTTTCTGTAATTCTACGAAAATTCTTTTTCCTTATGCCTGGGCGCCAGGCAGTCCGGCCCTTCCACGTTGTTGTTATGTCTTCCTGATACCTATCCCGGCAGTTGCGCTTCCTCCTCCCTTTTCGTGCGGTTGTGGCTGTGGTCGCACATCGCGCGCGCCAGATTGACCAGGTGCATCACCATCAGAATCTGATCGCGGGTCCGGTCGCGGGCGTTCTGCGCAGCCTCGTAAGCAGTGGAGGAGGCGCAGCGCAGCAGCCAGGCGGCTTGCTCGTCGGCGGCCTGCGCAGGCAGGTCGTCGCGAGCGACCACCAGTTGCATGTCCTCCAGCCCGGGCGAGGTTTCCGGAGCAGGGTTGAAGTAGTAGTCCAGGGCGCGGCGGACGGAGTCGCTCTGCAGGTGGTCGGCGGTGGTTGCACTCATGGGGATGGCCTTCCTTGTAGGGGTTGGAGGAGTGCGGAAAAATATAGTACTGGTCGTATTTTTTACTTGATTTTAAATACTACAATTTGTGTATTGAGCCGTGATGGGCAGTCCGTATCGTGCCTGCGATGGAAAAATGGATCGCACTAGTCAAAGATCGGATGCGTGAACTCAAGCTCACGCAAGAGAAACTGGCCGAACGCGTCGGGGTCACCCAGGGCTGCGTGGGCTTGTGGTTGCGTGGCGAGCGTGAGCTCACCCTGACCCGCATGAATCACGTGCTGGTGGCCCTTGAGCTGCCGCATATGAGCATGAAGGCCACGCCGGACAGCGAGGAGGAACCGGCCAACTACGGTTTGCCCACCACCTTCCGCTATGCCCTGTCGGACTGGGAACTGCTCGCCGATTACCCCGAGGACGCGCCGGGCGCACCGGAAATCACCGACTACAAGGCCCTGGGCAAGGCGTTCTGGCTGCGGGTAGAGGGCGATGCCATGACCGCACCGAGTGGCCTGAGCATCTCTGCCGGCATGCTGGTTCTGGTGGATACCGGGGTCGAGGCCCAGGTAGGGCGCCTGGTGATCGCCCGGGTGCCGGGTAACCCCCTGGGGCTGTTGCGCCAGTTGGTGGTGGAGGGCGGGCAGCGCTTTCTCAAGCCGCTCAATCCCACTTACCCGATCACCCTGTGCGGTGATGACTGCGAATTGCTCGGAGTGGCCATCCAGGCCGGTATCCGCTTCTGATACCAGCACCAATGAAAACGGCGCCTCCGAGGCGCCGTTTGTGTTTCTGCAAGCATCGCTGGCAAGCCAGCTCCCACAGGGGTAGCGTCGAACACGGATTCTGTGGGGCAGCTCAGCTCCCTGTGGGAGCCGGCTTGCCGGCGATGGGGCCGATACTGACAACCTGTTACCCGGCGCTGTCCTCCAGCGCCACCAGCACGCTGCCTTCACTGACCATCTCGCCTTCCTGGCAGTACAGCGCCGTCACCGTCCCGGCATGGGGCGCGCGGATGCTGTGTTCCATCTTCATGGCTTCCAGCACCACCAGTTGGGTCCCGGCTTCGACCATCTGACCTGGTTCCACCAGCACCCGCACGATGCTGCCGTTCATTGGCGCCGTCAGGCCGCCCTGGTGAGCGTGGCCGGCCTCGGCTTCGGCGATCGGGTCGTAGGCGGTGACCGCATGCAGTTCGCCGTTCCAGCGCAGGTACAGGGTGTCGCCGCGGCGGATCGCCTGGTACTGGCGACGCAGGCCATTGTCATCGACGCGCAGTTGCTCGCCGTCCAGCACGAAGTGCGATGCCGCCGCCCGTTCCAGGCTCACGGCCTGCTGCTCGCCATTGCTGCTCAGGTGCAGGCTGACATGCGCCGGCCGTCCGGCCCTGAAGCCCTGGCGCGAAGCCCAGGGCGAGCAGGCGTCGTCACTGCGCGAGGTCTGTGGCAGCCCTTGTACCCAGGCCTCTGCCGCTGCCTGCCAGAAGTCGGCGGGCAGGGCGCTTGCCGCTGGCAGCAGGTCGTCGTGGTAGCGCGGGATGAAGCCGGTATCCAGCTCGGCCGCAGCGAACGCCGGGTGGGCGAGGATACGCCGCAGGAAGCCGATATTGGTCTTCACCCCGCCGATGGCGAATTCGTCGAGCATCGCCAGCAGCCGCAGGCGCGCTTGCTCGCGGTCCTCGCCCCAGGCGATCAGTTTGCCCAGCATCGGATCGTAGAACGGCGAGATGGCGTCACCCTCGGCCACGCCGCTATCGACCCGGCGCCCGTCGCCAGCCGCGCTTTCGCGGTACAGCGCAAGCCTGCCGGTGGCCGGCAGGAAGTCGTTGCCCGGATCTTCCGCATACAGCCGCACCTCGATGGCATGGCCCTTGAGCGGCACCTGCTCCTGGCTGATCGGCAGGGCCTCGCCACGGGCGACGCGGATCTGCCAGGCGACCAGGTCGAGCCCGGTGATCGCCTCGGTGACCGGATGCTCCACCTGCAGGCGGGTGTTCATCTCCATGAAGAAGAACTCGCCACGGGCATCGAGCAGGAATTCCACGGTGCCGGCCCCGACGTAGCCGATGGCCTGGGCCGCGCGTACCGCCGCTTCGCCCATGGCCCGGCGCAGTTCGACACTGAGTCCGGGGGCCGGGGCTTCCTCGACCACTTTCTGGTGACGGCGCTGGATCGAGCAGTCGCGTTCGTTGAGGTACAGGCAGTTGCCATGCTGGTCGGCGAACACCTGGATTTCCACGTGGCGCGGCTTGAGCACGTACTTTTCCACCAGCATCCGTGCATCGCCGAACGACGACAGCGCCTCGCGCTGCGCCGAGGCCAGGGCTTCGCCGAGCTGGCTTTCCTGCTCGACCACCTTCATGCCCTTGCCGCCACCGCCTGCGGTGGCCTTGAGCAGCACCGGGTAGCCGATTTTCTCGGCGGCCGCGCGGAAGGTTTCCAGGTCCTGGGCTTCGCCGTGATAACCCGGCACCAGGGGAACTCCGGCGGTCTCCATCAGCGCCTTGGCCGCCGACTTGCTGCCCATGGCCTCGATGGCACTGGCCGGCGGGCCGAGGAAGATCAGCCCGGCCTCTTCGATGGCCTTGGCGAAACCGGCGTTTTCGGAAAGGAAGCCATAGCCCGGATGGATGCCCTGGGCACCGCTGGCCTTGGCGGCGGCGATCAGCTTGTCGATGACCAGGTAGCTCTCCGCCGGCTTGGCGCCGCCGAGGTCGACACGGATATCGGCTTCGCGGCTGTGGCGGGCTTCGCGGTCCACTGCGCTGTGCACGGCGACGGTGGTCAGGCCCAGGGATTTCGCGGTACGCATCACCCGGCAGGCGATCTCGCCACGGTTGGCGATCAGCAGGGTAGTCAACGGGGGACGGCTCATGGACGAGGCTCCTTGGCGGATGAGTCGGCCAGCCAGGCCGGTTGGCGTTTTTCCAGGAAGGCGCGCAGGCCTTCCTGGCCTTCGGCGCTGACGCGGATCCGGGCGATGGCGTTTTCGCAATAGCGGCGCAGGGCCGGGGTCAGCTCGCCGGGACCGACTTCACGGAGCAATTCCTTGCTGGCGCGCATGGCTTGCGGGCTGTTCTGCAGCAGGTTGGCGATCCAGTCTTCCAGGCGCTCCTCCAGTTCCGTCGCCGGATAGGCCTCGGCCAGCAAGCCCAGTTCGCGGGCACGGATGCCGCTGAAGCGCTCGGCGGTCAGGGCATAGCGCCGTGCGGCGCGCTCGCCCATGGCCTGGACCACGAACGGGCTGATCACCGCTGGTGCCAGGCCGATGCGCACTTCCGACAGGCACAACTGGGCGTCCTCGGTGCCGATGGCCATGTCGCAGCAGGCGATCAGGCCGAGGGCGCCGCCGAAAGCCGCGCCCTGGACCACCGCCAGGGTCGGCAGCTTGAGTCGGGCCAGGTTGTACATCAGTTCCGCCAGTTCACGGGCGTCGTCGAGGTTGCTCTGGTAGTCGAGGGCAGCGCTCTGCTGCATCCAGGCCAGGTCGGCGCCGGCGCTGAAGTGGCGGCCGCGACCACGCAGGATGACAAAGCGCAGGCTGGCATCGGCGGCCAGTTCGTCGATGGCGATGATCAGTTCGCGGATCATCTGCGCGTTGAACGCGTTGTTCTTGTCCGCGCGGCTCAGCCACAGGGTGGCGAAGCCGCGCGGATCCTTGAGCAGTTCGAGGGTGCTGAAGTCGGTCATCGGTCACATCCGGAAAATGCCGAAGCGGGTGGCTTCGATCGGTGCGTTGAGCGAGGCGGACAGGGCCAGGCCGAGAATCTCCCGGGTCTGCGCCGGGTCGATGACACCGTCGTCCCACAGACGGGCGCTGGAGTAGTAGGGGTGGCCCTGGTGCTCGTACTGATCGAGGATCGGCTGCTTGAGTTTCGCCTCGTCCTCGGCGCTGAACGCCTGGCCGCTGCGTTCGCTCTGTTCGCGCTTGACCTGGGCCAGCACGCCGGCCGCCTGTTCGGCGCCCATCACGCCGATCCGCGCGTTTGGCCACATCCACAGGAAGCGCGGGTCGTAGGCACGTCCGCACATGCCGTAGTTACCGGCGCCGAAGCTGCCGCCGATGATCACGGTGAACTTCGGCACCCTGGCGCAGGCCACTGCGGTGACCAGCTTGGCACCATGCTTGGCGATACCACCGGCCTCGTACTTCTGCCCGACCATGAATCCGGTGATGTTCTGCAGGAACAGCAGCGGGATGCCGCGCTGGCAGGCCAGTTCGATGAAGTGCGCGCCTTTCTGCGCGGCTTCGGCGAAGAGGATGCCGTTGTTGGCGAGGATGGCGATCGGGTAGCCGTGCAGGTGGGCGAAGCCGCACACCAGGGTGGTGCCGAACAGCGCCTTGAACTCATCGAACAGCGAGCCGTCCACCAGGCGGGCGATGATCTCGCGCACGTCGAAGGGTTGCTTGGCATCCGCCGGAACCACGCCATACAGCTCGTCGGCGCCATACAGCGGGGCGATCGGCGCGCGTTGCTGCACCTCGCCCTGCTTGTGCCAGTTGAGGTTGGCCACGCAACGGCGGGCGATGGCCAGGGCGTGTTCGTCGTTGTCGGCGTAATGGTCGGCCACGCCGCTGGTCTTGCAGTGCACGTCGGCACCGCCCAGATCCTCGGCGCTGACCACCTCGCCGGTGGCAGCCTTCACCAGCGGCGGGCCGGCGAGGAAGATGGTCGCTTGCTGGCGGACCATGATGGTCTCGTCGGACATCGCCGGCACATAGGCGCCGCCGGCGGTGCACGAGCCCATGACCACGGCGATCTGCGGGATGCCCTGGGCGCTCATGTTGGCCTGGTTGAAGAAGATCCGCCCGAAGTGCTCGCGGTCGGGGAACACTTCGTCCTGACGCGGCAGGTTGGCGCCACCGGAGTCCACCAGGTACAGGCAGGGCAGGCGGTTCTGCTGGGCGATGGCCTGGGCGCGCAGGTGTTTTTTCACGGTCAGCGGGTAATAGGAGCCGCCTTTCACCGTGGCGTCGTTGGCCACGATCATGCACTCGACGCCTTCGACCCGGCCGATGCCGGCGATCACGCCAGCGGCGGGCACGTCCTCGCCGTAGACCTCATGGGCGGCCAGCTGGCCGATTTCGAGGAACGGCGAGCCCGGGTCGAGCAGGCGGTCGATGCGCTCGCGGGGCAGCAGCTTGCCGCGCGAGGTGTGGCGCTCCTGGGCCTTGGCGCCGCCGCCCTGGCTGACCTGAGCGAGCAGGTTGCGCAGGGCATTGACCTGCTCAAGCATGGCCGCGCTGTTGTGGGCGAATTCCGCCGAACGCGGATTGATCTGGGTATGCAAGATAGCCATGGATGTCCGTCCTTCGTGCTCAGCGGGTTTCGTTGAACAGTTCGCGACCGATCAGCATGCGGCGGATCTCGCTGGTGCCGGCGCCGATCTCGTACAGCTTGGCATCACGCAGCAGGCGGCCGGCCGGGAATTCATTGATGTAGCCATTGCCGCCGAGAATCTGGATCGCCTCCAGGGCCATCTGCGTGGCGCGCTCGGCGGTGTAGAGGATCACCCCGGCGGCGTCCTTGCGCGTGGTCTCGCCACGGTCGCAGGCCTGGGCCACGGCGTACAGGTAGGCGCGGCTGGCGTTGAGCTGGGTGTACATGTCGGCGATCTTGCCCTGGATCAGCTGGAACTCGCCGATGCTCTGGCCGAACTGCTTGCGGTCGTGGATGTAGGGGACCACCAGGTCCATGCACGCCTGCATGATCCCGGTCGGGCCGCCGGAGAGGACCACACGCTCGTAGTCCAGGCCGCTCATCAGCACCTTCACGCCGCCGTTGAGCTTGCCGAGGATGTTTTCCTGTGGCACCTCGACATCGTCGAAGAACAGTTCGCAGGTGTTGGAACCGCGCATGCCCAGCTTGTCGAACTTGTTGCTGCGGCTGAAGCCCTTCCAGTCCCGCTCGACGATGAACGCGGTAATGCCGTGGGGGCCCTTTTCCAGGTCTGTCTTGGCGTAGATCACGTAGGTGTTGGCGTCCGGACCATTGGTGATCCAGGTCTTGCTGCCGTTGAGGACGAAGTGGTCGCCGCGCTGGTCGGCGCGCAGCTTCATCGATACCACGTCGGAGCCGGCGTTGGGCTCGCTCATGGCCAGGGCGCCGATATGCTCGCCGCTGATCAGTTTCGGCAGGTACTTGAGCTTCTGTTCATGAGTGCCGTTGCGGTTGATCTGGTTGACGCAGAGGTTGGAGTGGGCGCCGTAGGAGAGGGCGACCGAGGCCGAACCGCGGCTGATTTCTTCCATCGCCACCACATGGGCCAGGTAACCCAGGCCGGCACCACCGTATTCCTCGCTGACGGTGACGCCGAGCAGGCCCATGTCGCCGAACTTGCGCCACATGTCGGCGGGGAACAGGTTGTCGTGGTCGATCTGCGCGGCGCGTGGCGCCAGTTCGCTGGCGACGAAGGCCTGCACCTGCTCGCGCAGCATGTCGATGGTTTCACCAAGGGCGAAGTTCAGGGAGGGATAAAGCATGCTCGGGCACCTTCTATTGATTGTTCTTGGATGGGGCGGTCTGGCGGGAGTCGCGACCCAGGAGTCTAGCCGCGCTGTGTATTTCACCTTTACGTTAACGTAAACCTGAGGCGGGGCAGTGTCAATCGTCAAGGTGACCTTTACGTTAACGTTAATTTAGGCGAGAGTAGTTCCCGCCCCGATCAGCTCCCAGAACAACCACAAAAAGGGAACGCCATGAATCAACCGAGCTACACCCAGGGTCGCCAGGACAAGCCCTTGCTGGCCATGACCATCGGCCAGGCCTTCGACCGTACCGTGGCGCGCTTCGCCGACCGCGAGGCGCTGGTGGTTCGCCACCAGCAACTGCGCTACACCTGGGCCGAACTGGCTGCCGCCGTCGACAGGCATGCGCGCGCCTTCATGGCCCTGGGCATGCAGAGTGGCGATCGCCTGGGTATCTGGGCGCCCAACTGCGCGCAGTGGTGTATCGCCCAGTTCGCCTGCGCCAAGGCCGGGATCATCCTGGTCAACATCAACCCGGCTTATCGCACCAGCGAGCTGGAGTACGCGCTGAAGCAGTCCGGCTGCCAGTGGCTGATCTGCGCCGGAGCGTTCAAGAGTTCCGACTATCACGCCATGCTCGCCGAGCTGCTGCCAGAGCTGTCGCACCAGGCCCCGGGGCAGTTCAACTGCGAGCGCCTGCCCGACCTGCGCGGGGTGATCAGCCTGGCCAGCACGCCGCCGGCGGGCTTGCTCGCCTGGGACGCGCTGGCGCCGTGGGCCGAGCGGGTCAGCCTCGATGACTATCACGCCCGCCAGGCCAGCCTGCAGTTCGACCAGGCGGTGAACATCCAGTACACCTCCGGCACCACCGGCTTCCCCAAGGGCGCCACCCTCAGCCACTACAACATCCTCAACAACGGCTACATGGTCGGCGAGAGCCTGGGCCTCACCGAGCACGACCGCATGGTGATCCCGGTGCCGCTGTACCACTGCTTCGGCATGGTCATGGGCAACCTCGGCTGCATGACCCACGGCAGCACCATGATCTACCCCAACGACGCCTTCGACCCGGCCCTGACCCTGCAGGCCGTGGCCGAAGAGCGGGCCACCGCGCTCTATGGCGTGCCGACCATGTTCATCGCCGTGCTCGACCAGCCGCAGCGCGCCGACTTCGACCTGTCCTGCCTGCGCACCGGGATCATGGCCGGGGCCATTTGCCCGATCGAGGTGATGCGCCGGGTGATCAGCGAGCTGCACATGAGCGAAGTGCAGATCGCCTACGGCATGACCGAAACCAGCCCGGTATCCCTGCAGACCGGTCCGGACGACGAGCTGGAATTGCGCGTGACCACGGTCGGCCGAACCCAGCCGCAACTGGAAAGCAAGATCGTCGACGAACACGGCTGCGTGGTGCCGCGCGGGCAGATCGGCGAGCTCTGCACCCGTGGCTATAGCGTGATGCTCGGCTACTGGGGCAACCCTTCGGCCACCGCCGAAGCCATCGACCCGGCCGGCTGGATGCACACCGGCGACCTGGCGAGCATGGACGAGCAGGGCTACGTGTGCATTGCCGGGCGCAACAAGGACATGATCATCCGAGGTGGCGAGAACATTTATCCACGCGAGCTGGAGGAGTTCTTCTTCGGTCACCCGGCGGTTGCCGACGTGCAGGTGATCGGCATTCCGGACGAGCGTTATGGCGAGGAGATCGTTGCCTGGATCAAGTTCCACCCGGGCCACAGTGCTACCGAAGGCGAGCTGCAGGCCTGGTGCAAGAGCCGCATCGCCCACTTCAAGACCCCACGCTACTTCCGTTTCGTCGAGGAATTCCCCATGACGGTCACGGGCAAGGTGCAGAAGTTCAGGATGCGCGAGATCAGCATCGAGGAACTCAAGCAGAACTGAGTTGTTCTTTCGGGCCTCATCGCTGCGGTTCGGCGGTCCGACAAGCCAGCTCCCACAGTATCTGCGGCGCCGCTGAACCTGTGGGAGCTGGCTTGCCAGCGATGAGGCCCTCCAAAACAACATCTTCCCTGAAGCCAGGCACACCCTGGCAACCCGTCTACTCTGTCACTTTCACCGGAGGCTCTTCACTCGGCGGATCGCCCACGGTCGGCGGCATGGTCGGCTTGACCGGCACGCCCTCCGGATCTTCCTGGGGCTCCGGTGGTGGCAGGGTCGGGTCGTCGATGTTCGGATCGGGTGTTTCCGCCGGGATAGGAATGTTCATCGGGATACCTCGCACGCTTGAGGGTGTTCCGGATTGGACTGCACCCGTGCGGCAATGCTCATTTTTTATTGAACCCCCACGCCTGCCATTGCTCTGAACCCTTACCGTCACGCCGTAACGGAGCGATGTTCGATGACCCGCAATGAGCCTTTCGAAACCGAGCGCATGGCCGCCGCCGACACTCCCGCCGATGATCCCGTGACCCTGTCCCAGGCCCTGCTGTTGCCACGGGTGGTGATCGAGAACACCACGCCGGTGCTGGACGCCGGGGTGCATGCGGTAAAGACCGAGGTGGGCCGCACGGTCACCGTGGGCAGCACGGTGTACGCCGATGGCCACGACGTGCTGGCGGTCACCCTGAACTGGCGCCAGGCCCATGGCCGGCGCTGGCACAGCCAGAACATGACCTTCCTCGGCAACGACCGCTGGGAGGGCAGTTTCAGCATCGACGAGCTCGGTCGGCACCTGTTCGTGATCGAAGCGTGGATCGATGCCTACGCCACCTACTGCCACGACCTGGAGAAGAAATTCACCGCCGGCGTGGATATCGAACTGGAACTGGAGGAAGGCCGCCTGCATCTGGAACATGCTGCCGAACGCAGCGCCGGCCCGCTGCGCGAGGAGCTGGCGGGTCTCGCCCGGCGCTTGAACAAGGGCTTGCCGCCAGCGGCCCGGGTGGAAGTCCTGGTGGCCAGCGCCACCCGCGTGCTGATGGCCCAGGCCGATCCGCGCAGCTACCTCAGCCGCAGTCCGGAGTTCCCCCTGGACGTGGAGCGCGAGCGCGCCGCCTTCGCCAGCTGGTACGAGCTGTTTCCCCGCTCGGTCACCGACGATCCCCGGCGCCATGGCACGTTCAACGATGTCCACGCGCGCCTGCCGATGATTCGCGACATGGGCTTTGATGTCCTGTACTTCCCGCCGATCCACCCGATCGGCATGAAATTCCGCAAGGGCCGCAACAATTCGTTGACCGCCGGCCCGGACGACCCCGGCAGTCCCTATGCTATCGGCAGCCCCGACGGCGGTCATGACGCTATCCACCCGCAACTGGGCAGCCGCGAGGACTTCCGCCGGCTGGTCGCTGCCGCTGAAGAACATGGCCTGGAAATCGCCCTCGACTTCGCCATCCAGTGTTCCCAGGACCACCCCTGGCTCAGCGAGCATCCCGGCTGGTTCTCCTGGCGCCCGGACGGCAGCATCCGCTACGCCGAGAACCCGCCGAAAAAGTACCAGGACATCGTCAATGTCGACTTCTACGCCGCCGACGCCATACCGGCGCTATGGCTGGCCCTGCGCGACGTGGTGCTGGGCTGGGTCGAGGAGGGCGTCAAGCAGTTCCGCGTGGACAACCCGCACACCAAGCCATTGCCGTTCTGGCAGTGGCTGATCGCCGATATCCGTGCCCGTCACCCCGAGGTGATCTTCCTCGCCGAGGCCTTCACCAAGCCGGCGATGATGGCGCGCCTGGGCAAGGTCGGCTACAGCCAGAGCTACACCTACTTCACCTGGCGCAACACCAAGGCGGAGATCCAGGAGTATTTCGAGACCCTCAACCAGCCGCCCTGGTCGCTGTGCTACCGGCCGAACTTCTTCGTCAACACGCCGGACATCAACCCCTTCTTCCTGCACCACTCCGGCCGCGCCGGATTCCTGATCCGCGCCGCCCTGGCGACCATGGGCTCGGGGCTGTGGGGCATGTACTCCGGCTTCGAGCTGTGCGAGGCGGCGCCGATTCCGGGCAAGGAGGAGTACCTCGATTCCGAGAAGTACGAGATCCGCCCGCGGGACTTCTCCCAGCCCGGCAACATCATCGCCGAGATCGCCCGGCTCAACCTGATCCGCCGCCAGCAGCCGGCCTTGCACAGCCACCTCGGGGTGCGCTTCTACAACGCCTGGAACGACAACATTGTCTACTTCGGCAAGCCCGCGCCGGATGGCCAGAGCTTCGTCCTGGTGGCGGTCAGCCTCGATCCGCACAACGCCCAGGAGGCGCACTTCGAACTGCCGCTGTGGGAGCTGGGCCTGGATGACCACGCCGTGACCCGCGGCGAAGACCTGATGAACGGCCACCGCTGGGAATGGCATGGCAAGACCCAGTGGATGCGCATCGAGCCCTGGCACCTGCCGTTCGGTATCTGGCGCCTGGACAAGATTGAATAGAAGGGAAACCGAGCATGGCGAAGCAAAGCCGCCCTGCGGCCTTTATCGATGATCCGCTGTGGTACAAGGACGCGATCATCTACCAGATCCATATCAAGTCCTTCTTCGATTCCAACAACGACGGCATCGGCGACTTCCCCGGCCTGCTGGCCAAGCTCGACTACATCGCCGAGCTTGGCGTCAACACCCTGTGGCTGCTGCCGTTCTACCCGTCGCCACGACGCGACGACGGCTACGATATTGCCGCCTACAAGGCGGTGCACAGCGACTACGGGACCATGGCCGACGTGCGCCGTTTCATCGCCGAGGCGCACAAGCGCAACCTGCGGGTGATCACCGAGCTGGTCATCAACCACACCTCCGACCAGCATCCCTGGTTCCAGAAGGCGCGGCGGGCCAAGCCCGGCTCGGCGGCGCGGAATTTCTACGTGTGGTCGGACAGCGACGACAAGTACTCTGGCACGCGGATCATCTTCCTCGACAGCGAGAAGTCCAACTGGACCTGGGACCCGGTCGCCGGCCAGTACTTCTGGCACCGTTTCTACTCGCACCAGCCCGACCTGAACTTCGACAACCCGCAGGTGATGAAGGCGGTGATCGGGGTCATGCGTTTCTGGCTGGACATGGGCGTCGACGGCCTGCGCCTCGATGCGATTCCCTACCTGATCGAACGCGACGGCACCAATAACGAGAACCTCCCGGAGACCCACGCCGTCCTCAAGCAGATCCGCGCCGAGATCGATGCCCACTACCCGGACCGCATGCTCCTGGCCGAGGCCAACCAGTGGCCGGAAGACACCCAGCAGTACTTCGGCGAAGGCGAGGGTGACGAATGCCATATGGCCTTCCACTTCCCGCTGATGCCGCGCATGTACATGGCGGTGGCCCAGGAAGATCGCTTCCCGATCACCGACATCCTGCGCCAGACCCCGGAGATCCCGGCCAACTGCCAGTGGGCGATCTTTCTGCGCAACCACGATGAGCTGACCCTGGAAATGGTCACCGACCGCGAGCGCGACTACCTGTGGAACTATTACGCCGCCGACCGCCGGGCGCGGATCAACCTGGGCATCCGCCGGCGCCTGGCACCGCTGATGCAGCGCGACCGACGGCGGGTCGAACTGCTCACCAGCCTGCTGCTGTCGATGCCCGGTACGCCGACCCTGTACTACGGCGACGAGATCGGCATGGGCGACAACATCTACCTGGGTGACCGCGATGGCGTGCGCACGCCAATGCAGTGGTCGATCGACCGCAATGGCGGTTTCTCCCGGGCCGACCCGGCGCGCCTGGTGCTGCCGCCGATCATGGATGCGCATTACGGCTATCAGGTGATCAATGTCGAAGCCCAGGCCGAAGACCCGCACTCGTTGCTCAACTGGAACCGCCGCCTGCTGGCGGTGCGCAAGCAGCAGAAGGCCTTCGGGCGCGGCACCCTGAAGATGCTGAGCCCCAACAACCGGCGCATCCTCGCCTACCTGCGCGAATACACCAGCCCGGAAGGCGTCAGCGAAACCGTACTGTGCGTGGCCAACGTGTCCCGTGCGGCCCAGGCGGTGGAACTGGACCTGGCGCCGTGGATCGAGCGGGTGCCGGTGGAAATGCTTGGCGGCTGCGCCTTCCCGCCGATCGGCCAGTTGCCGTTCCTGCTGACCCTCGCTCCCTATGGCTTCTACTGGTTCCTCCTCGCGCCCAAGGACCAGATGCCCAGTTGGCATGTCGAGGCGGCCCAACCCTTGCCGGAGTTCACTACCTTGGTCGTCAAAGAACGCATGGAGGAACTGCTGGAGGCTCCGGCCCGGCAGACCCTCGAACAAACCGTCCTGCCCCAGTACCTGCCCAAGCGCCGTTGGTTCGCCGGCAAGGACCAGGCCATCGACCAGGTCCAGCTGGCCTACGGTGTGCGCTTCGGCACCTCGACCAGCCCGGTACTGCTGGGCGAGCTGGAGGTGCACAGCGGCGGTCAGCAGCGACGTTATTTCCTGCCGTTCGGCTTTATCGGCGAGGAGCAGATCCACAGTGCCTTGCCCCAGCAATTGGCCCTGGCCCGGGTCCGCCGTGGGCGCCAGGTCGGCCTGATCACCGATGCGTTCAGCCTGGAGACCTTCGTTCGCAACCTGCTCGACGGTTTCCGCGAGCATCTGCGCCTGCCTGGCAGCGAGGGCGAGTTGCAGTTCGAATCGACGCCGCAACTGGCGGCGCTGAACCTGGGCGAAGAGGCCGAAGTGCGCTACCTGTCCGCGGAGCAGTCCAACAGCTCGGTGGTGGTGGGCGGCAGCCTGGTGCTCAAGTTGATCCGCCGGGTCAATGGCGGCGTGCATCCGGAGCTGGAAATGGGCGCTTACCTGACCGCCGCCGGCTTCGCCAATATCTCGCCACTGCTGGGCTGGCTGAACCGTGTCGACGCCAATGGCCAGCCGCACCTGCTGGCCATCGCCCAGGGCTACCTGAACAACCAGGGCGACGCCTGGGACTGGACCCAGAACAACCTCGAACGGGCGATCCGCGACGAAATGCAGGGGGCGCCATTGCACGGCGAAGGCCACGCCCATGCCCTCGAAGACCTCACCGGCTTTGCCGCTTTGCTCGGCCAGCGCCTTGGCGAGATGCACCAGATCCTCGCCCGGCCGAGTGAAGACGAAGCCTTCAAGACCCGCATCAGCGACAGCGAGGACAGCCGCCGCTGGGGCGAGCAGATCGCCGATCAGTTGCGCACCGCCCTCGACCTGCTGGCGCAGCACTGCGGCGAGCTGGACGAAGAAAGCCAGGTCCTGGCCGGGGAACTGGAGCAGCAGCGCGACGGCCTGCTGCGCGAGGTCGGGCAACTGGCACGGCAGGCCGAAGGTGGCCTGGTCATGCGCGTGCATGGCGACCTGCACCTGGGCCAGGTCCTGGTGGTGCAGGGCGATGCCTACCTGATCGATTTCGAGGGCGAGCCGGCCCGGCCGCTGGAAGAGCGTCGCGCCCGGCACAGCCCGTACAAGGACGTCAGTGGTGTCCTGCGTTCGTTCGACTACGCTGCTGCCATGGCCTTGCGCGGCGCCGCCGGAGCCGGGGCACTACCGGACAACCTGCAGGCCCGGCAGCGGGTGACCCGGCGTTACCTGCATGCCTCGCGCCACGCCTTCGTCCAGGCCTATGGCCTGGCCACCGCCAGCCTGCCGCACGCCTGGCTCAAGGAAGGGGGCGAGCAGGCGGCACTCGAATTGTTCAGCCTGGAAAAGGCTGCCTATGAAATCGCCTATGAAGCGGAAAACCGCCCGAGCTGGTTGGCCGTGCCCTTGCATGGCCTTCACGGGCTTGTCAGTACTTGGGGAGAGCAGTAGATGAGCGTGCACAAGAGGGAACAGGGCGGACTGGGCCGTAGCGATATCGACGACCTGGTCAATGCCCGGCATGCCGATCCGTTCGCGGTGCTCGGCGCGCACGCCGATGGTGCAGGAGGCACCTGGCTACGGGCTTATCTGCCGGAGGCCCTGAGCGTTCAGGCGCTGGCCGGCGAAGGCGAGCAGGTGCTCGCCGAACTGCAGCAAGGGGCCGTGCCGGGGCTGTTCACCGCGCACCTGGAGCAGGGCGTGGAACGTTATCGCTGGCGGATCCACTGGGCCGGTGGCGAGCAGGTCACCGAGGACCCCTACAGCTACGGGCCGCAACTGGGGGACATGGATCTCTACCTGTTCAGCGAGGGCAATCACCGTGACCTGGCCAACCGCCTCGGCGCCCAGCCGATCGAGGTCGACGGAGTGACGGGGGTACGTTTCTCGGTGTGGGCGCCGAATGCGCGGCGGGTCTCGGTGGTGGGCAATTTCAACAACTGGGATGGCCGCCGGCATCCGATGCGATTGCGCCATGCCAGCGGCGTGTGGGAACTGTTCATTCCGCAGTTGGCGGCAGGCGAAACCTACAAGTACGAGGTGCTCGGGCGTGACGGCGTGCTGCCGCTCAAGGCCGACCCGCTGGCCCGCGCCACCGAGCTGCCGCCGAGCACTGCGTCGAAGGTCGCCGGGCCCCTGGCCCACGAGTGGCGCGACCAGGACTGGTTGCGCGAGCGCGGCGAAGTCCAGGGCATCGCCGCGCCGCTGTCGATCTACGAGCTGCATGCCGGCTCCTGGCAGTGCGAGCTGGACGAGGCTGGTGAAGTCAGCCGCTCGTACAACTGGCGTGAGCTGGCCGATCGGTTGATCCCCTACGTGCAGGAACTGGGCTTCACCCATATCGAACTGATGCCGATCATGGAGCACCCGTTCGGCGGCTCCTGGGGCTACCAGCCGCTGTCACTGTTCGCGCCGACCTCGCGCTACGGCAGCGCCGAAGACTTCGCCGCCTTCGTCGACGCCTGTCACCAGGCGCGGATCGGCGTGATTCTCGACTGGGTGCCGGCGCATTTCCCCACCGACAGCCATGGCCTGGCGCGCTTCGACGGCACCGCGCTGTACGAGTACGACAACCCGCTGGAAGGCTTCCACCAGGACTGGGACACGCTGATCTACAACCTTGGCCGTACCGAGGTGCACGGCTTCATGCTGGCCTCGGCGCTGCACTGGTTGCGCGAGTTCCATATCGACGGCCTGCGGGTCGACGCGGTGGCCTCGATGCTCTACCGCGACTACTCGCGCAAGCCCGGCGAATGGGTGCCCAACCGCCATGGCGGGCGGGAGAACCTGGAAGCCATCGACTTCCTCCGTCATCTCAACGAGGTGGTGGCCGTGGAGGTGCCCGGTGCACTGGTCATCGCCGAGGAGTCCACCGCCTGGCCGGGAGTAAGCCAGCCGGTACAGCAGGGCGGGCTGGGCTTCTCGTACAAATGGAACATGGGCTGGATGCACGACACCCTGCACTACATCCAGAACGACCCGATCCACCGCCAGCATCACCACAACGAGATGAGCTTCGGCCTGATCTACGCCTATTCCGAGCACTTCATCCTGCCGATCTCCCACGACGAAGTAGTGCACGGCAAGCGCTCGCTGATCGACAAGATGCCTGGCGACCGCTGGCAGAAGTTCGCCAACCTGCGGGCCTACCTGGCGTTCATGTGGAGTCACCCGGGCAAGAAGCTACTGTTCATGGGCTGCGAGTTCGGCCAATGGCGCGAATGGAACCATGACAGCGAGCTGGACTGGTATCTGCTGCAATACAGCGAGCACCTGGGCGTGCAACGGCTGGTCGGCGACCTCAACCGCCTGTATCGCGAAGAGCCGGCGTTGCATCAGCAGGACTGCCAGCCTCAGGGTTTCCAATGGCTGATCGGCGACGATGCGCACAACAGCGTGTATGCCTGGCTGCGCTGGAGTGCCAGTGGCGAGCCGTTGCTGGTGGTGGCCAACTTCACCCCGGTGCCGCGTGAGGGCTACCGCATCGGCGTGCCGTTCGGCGAGCGTTGGGACGAGGTGTTCAACAGCGATTCGCAGCGCTATGCCGGATCGAACTTCGGCAATGAAGGCGTGGTGCAGGGCAGTGCGGTGCCCAGCCATGGGCAGCCGCTGTCGCTGTCGCTGAACCTGCCGCCGCTGGGGGTGCTGATCCTGCGGCCGGCGCGCTGATCCGGTCGACAGTACCGGCCTCATCGCTGGCAACGCCAGCTCCCACAGGTACAGCGCACGCCGGCCTGTGGGAGTCGGCGTTGCCGACGATGAGGCCAGTACTGTCATCGAAGATTCAGAGCACAATCCACCCGCCAACCAACCCCAGCACTGCCACCACGCCCCCCAGCAGCACCACGCCGAACACCACCCATTCCCGCCCGGTGAATGCCGCCGCTCCCTGCTCATGTCGCGCTTTCAGGTACAACAGCGTCCCCGGCGCATAGATCACCGCCGACAGCAGCAGGTACTTCAGGCCCCCGGCCAGCACCATCAGCACCGCATAGGCGGTGGCCAGCAGGGCGATCAGCAGGTCCTTGTTGCGGCCGGCGCCGTCTTCATAGGTCTCGCCACTGCGCGCCAGCTTCACTCCGTAGGCCGCCACCAGCAGGTAGGGGATCAGGGTCAGCGAGCTGGTCAGCTCCAGCGCCAGGGTAAAGGCCGCCTCGGTGAAGAAGGTCAGAATCAGGAACAGCTGCACGAACAGGGTGGTCAGCCATAGCGCGGCACTGGGCACGCCGTGGGCATTTTCCCGGCTCAACAGCCTGGGCATGGCCTGGTCCTCGGCGGCCGCGTGCAGCACTTCGCAGGCCAGCAGCGTCCACGACAGGAAGGCACCCAGTACCGAGATGATCAGGCCGATGCTGATGAAGATTGCCCCCCAGCGCCCGACGATCATCTCCAGCACCCCGGCCATGGACGGCTGGCGCAGCGCCGCCAGCTCCGGGCGCAGCAGCACGCCATAGCTGAGCAGGGTGATCAGGATCAGCAGGCACAGCACACCGACGAAACCCAGCACGGTGGCGATGCCGACATCCTTCGGACTGCGTGCGTAGCGTGAGTACACACTGGCACCCTCGATGCCGAGGAACACGAATACCGTCACCAACATGGTGCTGCGCACCTGCTCGAACAGCGATTCCCCGGGCAGCACCGCCAGTTCGGCGGCGGCATGGCCGACCCGGCCGTAGTCGTCCAGGTGGGCCAGGTCCGGGTCGGGGCTGACGGCGACATGATTCCCCCAGAAATTCAGCACGAACAGATCGCGATCGAAGGCCACCGCGACCACGATGATGAACGCCAGGATCGGGATCATCTTCGCCACCGTGGCGATGCTGTTGATCACCGCCGCCGCCTGCACCCCGCGCAACACCAGCAGGTGAAAGCCCCACAGCAGCAGCGAGGAGACCAGGATGGCGGTCACCGTATTGCCGTCGCCGAACACCGGGAAGAATGCGCCGAGGGTCGATTTGATCAGGATGAAATAGGACACGTTGCCGATGCAGGTCCCGGCCCAGAAACCGAAGGCCGAGGCAAAGCCCAGGTAGTTGCCGAAACCGGCGCGGGCATAGGCGTAGATGCCTGAATCCAGGTCCGGCTTGCGCTGCGCCAGACTCTGGAATACGAACGCCAGCATCAGCATCCCGGAGCCGGCGATCAGCCAGGCGATGATCGCGCCGAAGCCGCCGCTGGCGCGCCCGAAGGTGGCCGGCAGGGAGAAGATGCCGGCGCCGATCATCGAGCCGACCACCAGGGCGGTCAGGGCGCCGACGCTGAGTTTTCCATCGGTGGCTGAGCTCATCGGACCTTCCTTGGTTTGTGGCGGAAGTCCATGAGTTAAGACCCGGAGGGGCGATTGTGCCAGTACTGCCGCGGTGCTCTGGCGATGCAGGCCTACCGCTCTGGCACGCGCGTTTGCGTATTGTGATCGAGGTCAACCTCTGCGGATGTCGGCCGCGCGGGCGGCCAAGGACTGCCGAGAGGCAGGCAGGGCTTGCAGAAGAACACCCGGCCGCAGGAAGGGGGCATCGAAGGGCGGCGCGGGATCGAGGGTGGCCTGGTAGGGTGGTGGCAACTCATCCGGCAAGGGCGCCGGCGCACGTTGCCGTACCGCCTCGTCATAACCGGGAGGCCGATCATTGGGCGTGTCCGGAGCAGGCGTGCTGCTGCGCCGTTGCCCTTCGAGGGTCGAGCGGGTCGCCGAGTCACGATGCAGCGGTGGCAGTCTGGCCCGTTCCCGCCACTTGTCCCGGAGCGCAAGGTAGCGGGATCTCGAGAGGTTTTTCAGGATATACGGGGCGGCTGCGGTGGCGCCTGCCAAGCCACCGAACAATATGGCCATGGGCATCAGCGGACGCTTGATATCGTCGTTCGGCGCCGCCAGTGCTCCCACCAGGGTGCCCACTGCAAGGGCGGCGGGGACCATGGCGATCCGTGCCGGGGTCAAGACTCGCCACAGTAGCCATGGCAAATGTCCGGTCGGGTCGATCAGGTTTACCGGGTCGCCCAGGCAGTAGGCATAGGCATTGAGCCCGCCGCGCCGGAAAGGGCTCAGGTTGTCCGCACCGTGAAAACGCATCAGGCAAGGGTTGTAGGCCCGGTAGCTGCCGAGAATCTGCAGGCCGCTGCGCTCCTGGTACTCACCGTTGAAGCCCAATCGCCCATGGATGGCCGGAGGATGGCTGTGTCGGGAAGGGATGCTCATGGCGAACCACTCCGTTCAGTCGAAAACCGGGTGGGGCGGCGCCCGGTGGGGTGCGACCCATGCTAGAAGCGCCTGCCCATAGCGACAACTGGCAGAAATGACAGGTTCGCGCGCCGTGACAGGGAGGAGATCAGTCTCTCGGGGAAATCCGCCCGTGGCCCTTTTGCTGCGAATGAGATAAATTCTCAACCCCATTCCTGCCCGAGCCTGCCACCGTGGCCGATTCCAACAAGCTGATGCATGACGTCTACAGCGAGCACCACGCCTGGGTGTATGGCTGGCTGCGCAGGAAACTCGGTTGTGCGCACAACGCGGCGGACGTGGCCCAGGACACCTTCCTGCGCATTCTCTCGTCCCGCGATGCCTTGCTGCTGGCGAGCAAGTCCCGGGGCTATATCGCCACCACCGCGCGCAACCTGCTGATCGATCGGGCGCGCCGCCAGCGTCTGGAAAAGGCCTATCTGGAAGAACTCGGCCTGCTGGCGCTGGATCACCCGGGGGCACCGAGCGCCGAGCGCATCTGGGAAACCCTCGATGCCCTGGAGCAGATCTGCGCGCTGCTCGAAGGCCTGGGCGCTAAGCCGCGCCAGGCGTTCCTCCTGCATTACCTCGAAGGCCAGCCGCAGGCGCTGGTCGCCGAACAACTGGGCATCAGCGTGCGCATGGTGCAGAAGCACCTGGTGCAGGTGCTGCTGCACTGCCAGAGCGTGCGCGACCCGCAATGAGCGAGCACGACGACCTGGCCCGGCAGGCCGCCGAATGGCTGGTGCTGCTCAGCGCCGACGATGATCACGAACGAGCCCTTGCCGAACAGGGTTACCAGCAATGGAAACAGCAGGGCCCGGCCCATGCCGCGGCGGCGCAGGACATGGAGCGCCTGCTGGCCGGTCTGCGTGACCTGCGCGAGCAGCCGGCCAGCGAGCGCCAGCTGCACGCAGTGATCGACAGCGAGATCCGTTTCAGTCAGCGCAGCCGGCGCAACAAGCGCTTCGGCGTGGCGCTGGGGCTCGGCCTGATGCTGCTGGTACCCGGCTGGCTGGGTTGGCAGCACTACCCGAATGCCTTGCTGTTCGCCGACCTCGATACCGCTACCGGGCAATGGCGTGAAACCCGCCTGGAAGATGGCAGCCGCCTGATCCTGGCGGGTGGCAGTGCGGTGGACCTGCATTTCACCGCGGCGGGGCGCGAGGTGCGCCTGCTGCGTGGCGAGATCCGCGTCGAGGTGGCCGCCGATGCGCAGCGGCCGTTCGACGTGGTTACCGCGGATGGCAGCATCCGCGCCCTGGGCACCCGTTTCCTGGTCAGCAAGCAGGCCGCCGCCACCGACCTGAGCATGCTTGAGTCCAAGGTCCTGGCCCGCTCCAGCGAGGTGCCTGCCGAAGCCGTGGTGGCTGCCGGGCAACAGTTGCGCATTCGCCACGATGGCCTCGATCGCCCGCAAAGCATCGACGCCGAGTCCATCGACCAGGCCTGGCAACAGCACCGCCTGCTGGCACGCGGCCTGCCGTTGCCGCAGGTGCTGGAGCAACTGCAGCGGCAGTACGCCGGGGTGCTCAGCTTCGATCGCGAGGCGCTGGCTTCCATCCAGGTGTTCGCCTCGCTGCCGCTGGACGATCCGCAGCGCGCCTTGCAGTTGCTCGAGACCAGCCTGCCGATCGAAGTCACCCGGCTGACGCCCTGGCTGATCCGAGTGAAGGTACGCGAGCACTGAGCCGGAAAAAATCTTGCGCGGGGTGGTTCGCCTTTTTCCCGATGGTCCGTTGAGGTTCATGAGAATGAAAATCGACACAGGGAGACGCTTCACCATGCCGCAACCATGTATCCGCACCCGGATCAAACCACTGCTGCTTGCCGTCCAGCTGGCCTGCGTGCTGCCGCTGGGCATGGCCCAGGCCGAGCCGGCAGCGGCGCAGTACGACATCGCTGCCGGGAGCCTGGGGGATGTGCTCAGCCAGTTTGCCGCCCGCGCCGGCATCGACCTGGCCGTGGACGGGCGCCTGGTGGCGGGGCTGCGCAGTTCCGGCCTGCACGGCAGCTACGCTGCGGAGGAGGGGCTGCGCCAACTGCTGGCGGGCAGCGGCTACGGCTTCGCGCGCACCTCGGCCGGCTATGTGCTGGTACCGCAGCCGGAGCAGGGCACCCTGCAACTGGATGCCACCAGCATCACCGGCTTGGCCGCCCAGGATCCCAAGGGGCCGATCGAGGGCTACCTGGCGACCCGCGCCACCAGCGCGACCAAGACCGACACCCCGCTGCTGGAAACCACCCAGACCATTTCGGTAGTCACCCGCGACCGCATGACCGCGCAAGGCGCGCAAAGCGTCAGCGACAGCCTCGGCTACACCGCCGGGGTGCATGCCAACGTCGCCGGTAACAATCCGACTGACAACACCATCATGGTCCGCGGCTTCCAGCAGTTGAACACCAACGCCTACACCGACGGCCTGCGCAACAACCAGATCGGTTACTACGCGCCGGAGCCGTGGGGCATGGAGCGCATCGAAGTGCTCAAGGGCCCGGCCTCGGTGCTCTACGGCCAGGGTTCGCCGGGCGGTACGGTGAACTTCGTGTCCAAGCGCCCGACCTTCACCAGCCACCGCGAAGTGGGCCTCTCCACGGGCAGCCATGACCGGTTGCAGGCCTATACCGATGTCGGCGATGTGCTCGATGAACAGAAAACCCTGGCCTGGCGTTTCGTCGGCCTGGGCCGCGATGCCGACAACGCCATCGACGGCATCAAGGACGACCGCATCTATATCGCCCCGAGCCTGACCTGGGCCCCGGACGAGGACACCAGCCTGACCGTCCTGGCCTCCTACCAGCGCAACAAGAACCTGTTCACCAGCAACCTGCCGTACTCGCTGTTCGACGGCTCCAACCCCAATGGCCGGGTGCCGCGTCACCGTTCGCTGAACGAGCCCGGCTTCGACGCCGAGAAATCCGAGCAGACCAGCCTCGGCTACGAGTTCAGCCACAACCTCAACGCCGACTGGACCCTGCGCCAGAACGCCCGCTACACCCATTTCACCGGCTATGAACACCAACTGTTTCGCAACAGCGGGGTGATCGCTGGCAGCGACATTGCCCGCTATTACCAGTTGCGCGGCTACGGTAACGACAACTTCGCCCTCGACAATCAGTTGCAGGGTCGCTTCGATACCGGTCCGCTCAACCACACCCTGCTGGCGGGCGTCGACTATCAGCACAGCCGGCGGAGCAACGCGGTGCAGACCGGCAACGCCCCGGCGATCAACATCTATGCGCCGGACCGCAACGTGACGATCGACACCTCGCGCTACACCAGCCTGATGGACGTCGCGGAAAAAAGCCGGCAACTGGGCGTCTACCTGCAGGACCAGATCAAGCTGGACCACTGGATCCTCTCGCTCGGCGGCCGCTACGACTGGGCCAGCCAGGACACCGACACCCGTACCTTCATCGCCTCCAGCGGCCTGACCACGGTCAATCCGCAGCGGGTCGACGCCGAGGACTTCACCGGGCGGGTCGGCCTGGGCTACCTGTTCGACAACGGCCTGTTCCCCTACGTCAGCTACACCGAATCCTTCGTCCCCACTGCCGGCACCGACCGCAACGGCGCCGCGTTCGAGCCGGAAACCGCCAAGCAGTATGAAGCGGGGCTGAAATACCAGCCGAACGGATCGGACAACTACGTCACTGTCTCGGCCTTCGACCTGCGCCGGCAGAACGTGCTCACCACCGATGTCTCGGCGCCGAGCTACAGCGTCCAGGAAGGCGAAGTGACTTCCCGCGGGCTGGAAGTGGAGGGCGTGCTCAAGCCGCTCGCAGGGCTTAACGTCATCGCCTCCTGGACCTTGAACAAGGTCGAGGTCAGCAAGGACAACCCCAACACCGCGGGTATCAGCAACAAGGGCAAGACCCCGGTGCGCACCCCCGAGCACCTCGCCTCGCTGTGGACCGACTACACCGTCCAGGGCGGCCCCCTCGCCGGGCTCGGCTTCGGCGCAGGCGTGCGCTATACCGGCTCGACCTATGGCGACGCGCAGAACACCTTCAAGGTGCCGGACTACACCCTGGTCGATGCCATGGTCAGCTACGACTTCGGCAAGCTCGATGCAGGACTGGACGGGCTCAAGGCCCAGGTCAATGTGAAGAACCTGACGGACAAGTACTACGTGGCGGGATGTTTTGCGACGGTGGGTTGCCTGTTGGGGGCGGAGCGGACGGTGACGGCGGATTTGACTTACAAGTGGTGAGGTGCAGCCGGTAACACTGTTATAAAGCCTCTTCCACCTGTTCATGGAGAACGCTATGACCGCTTCCGTCCTGCTGCTCCCGGGTATCGGCAATTCCGGCCCGGGCCATTGGCAATGCCTGTGGGCTGCCAGCGACCCAACCCTGCAACTGATCGACGGCCAGGACTGGGACAACCCGGTGTGCGGGCAGTGGGTCGAGAATCTTGAGGCGGCAGTACGACGCATGGGGCCGGACACTGTGTTGGTCGCCCATAGCCTGGGCTGCCTGCAACTGCTGCATTGGGCGCAGCGCAGTGACACGCCGGTTCGCGGTGCCTTGCTGGTGGCGGTGCCGGACCCGCAGGGACCTGAATTCCCGGCCCAGGCCCAGGGTTTTGCCGGTGCGGCGCTGACCGCGTTGCGTTTCCCGAGCGTGCTGGTGGCCAGCAGTGACGATCCCTACGGCAGTCCCGGTTATAGCCGTCACTGCGCCGAGGCATGGGGCAGTCGTCTGGTCGAAGTTGGGGCGCTGGGGCATATCAACGCCGCTAGCGGGTTGGGGGATTGGGTGCAGGGAAGGGAGTTGCTGGAGGCGTTGCGGGTGGGGCATCGATCTGGCTGAGCTGTGCTTGATCATTGCAGGCGAGCATCGCTGGCAAGCCCCCAAAGGTTCTGTGGCTGGCCTGGGCCTTGTGGTTGGCCGGGATCCTTGTGGGAGTTGGCATTGCCGACGATGACGCCATCAGCCTCGACATCAATCTTCTTGGTCAGTGTTGTTCTTGCTGGCCTCATCGCTGGCAATCGGATCGCCGCCCGGCCAGCTCCCACAGACTCCTGTGTCAGGCCTGGATCCTGCGGCTGGCCCGGTACCCTGTGGGAGCCGGCTTGCCGGCGATGAGGCCATCAGCCTCACCGCCGGAAGGCGTTACTCGCCCAACACCGGCGTCCGCGGCGGAATCATCCGGCGGTTGCCGGTGGCCTCGAACGCCGCCCCCAGCTTCAGCAAATTGGAGTCGTCATAGGCCTTGCCGGCGAAGGTCAGGCCTACCGGCATGCCGATATCGGCCATCACGCCCATCGGCACGGTGACGGTCGGCACGCCAAGGTGACGGATCGCCAGGTTGCCGTTGGCCACCCAGATACCGTTGCTCCAGGCGATATCCGCCGACTGCGGGTTGACATCGGCGTCCGCCGGGCCGACATCGGCGACGGTGGGGAACAGCACGGCGTCCAGGCCCTGGGCGTCCATCCAGTCTTCCAGGTCGAGCTTGCGGGTCTGCTCCAGGCCACGCAGGCCGTCCGGTACGGTGCTGATCTCGTTCCACGGGGTGATGCCGCGCTCGGCCATCTTCACGTATTCGTCCATGCCCGCCGCGAGGTCGCCCTCGCGGTTGGGCAGGGTGCCCGGGTCGTGGGGGAAGATCTTCGGTCCGTCGACGTCCACCAGGCGGTTCAGCTTGGGGTCGCCGTTGGCGCGCAGGAAGTCGTCGAAGGCCCAGGCGGTCAGGTCCCAGAGTTCATGGTGGAGGAACTCCTTGGAGACGATGCCGCGGTTGAACACGGTCGGCGCACCCGGACGATCACCCTCGCAGTTGGATACCAGCGGGAAGTCCACTTCGATGACTTCGGCACCGGCCGCTTCCAGGGCCTGGCGCGCCTGTTTCCACAGTTCGATGACCGATGCGCGGGTGTTGATGCGCTGGCCGGTCGGGCCACCAATACCTGGCTCCGCCGAGGTGCCGGCCAGTTCATCGGCATTGATGTACATGCGCGGTACGCCCAGGCGCTTGCCAGCCAGGGCGCTGGCGTCCACCGCCAGTTCGGCGTAGGAGGCCGGACGCACGGAAGCCACGCTCGGGATCGGCACCCAGGGCTGCAGGCGCCACAGGTCGCCGCGGGTATCGGTGTCTTCGGCAACCACCACGTCCAGGACTTCCAGCAGGTCGGCCATGGTCCGTGCATAAGGCACCACCACGTCCATGGTCGGAGTCAGCGGCCAGTTGCCGCGTACCGAGATCACCCCACGGGACGGGGTATAGGCGCACAGGCCGTTGTTCGACGCCGGGCCGCGTCCGCTCGACCAGGTTTCTTCGGCCAGGCCGAAGGCAGAGAAGCTGGCGGCGGTAGCGGTACCGGCACCGTTGGACGAGCCCGAGGCGAAGGGGGCGGTCAGGTAGGCGGCGTTATACGGGCTTTCCGCACGGCCGTAGACGCCACGCTGCATCCCGCCGTTGGCCATCGGCGGCATGTTGGTCTTGCCCAGGCAGATCGCCCCGGCGGCGCGCAGACGCTCGATGGTGAAGGCGTCGCGGTAGGCCACCAGGTCGGCGAAGGCCGGGCTGCCGGAGGCGGCGGTCAGGCCCTTGACCAGGTAGCTGTCCTTGGCGGTGTAGGGAATGCCGTCCAGCGGGCCGAGGGTTTCACCGCGGGCGCGACGGGCATCGGAAGCTTCGGCTTCGTTCAAGGCCTCGGGGTTGCGCACCACCACCGCATTCAGTGCGGTCGGCGTGTCGGCGCCGTCGTAGGCATCGATCCGGGCAAGATAGGCCTTGACCAGCTCGACCGCCGTGGTCTGGCCGGACTCGAGCGCGGCACGCAGTTGGGCAATGGAAACTTCGGTGACCTCGATCATGCAGCTTGCTCCGGTGGCTGACAGGTAACAGGGAAGAGAATTCCCTCACGCAGGGACATCACGCTTTTCAAATTGTTTTCTCGTTGGATACCCCGTTGTGTGGTTTTACACAACGGCTAGGCCTAAATCGGGCGATATTTTTAACACTTGGCGATCAACAAGGGAATGGGGTGTGACGCAAACCCAATGATTTAGCCGATAACCAGCACTTTAGCCGGAGAGTGTGTAGAAAAAGATGAACAGCCGATCACCCCGTGCCAAGGCATGGAGTCAAACGAGAAGGGAAGAGTAGAAGAGAGAAAATGGCAGGGGCGGCTGGATTCGAACCAACGCATGGCAGGATCAAAACCTGCTGCCTTACCGCTTGGCGACGCCCCTGTTGCGACGGATAAATGCTTACCCGGATGCAGAATCCCGCTGCTGGCGAAAGCGATTTCGCAGTGGACGCTGTGGTCCGTCGCGGGATGGGCGGCAATTTAACAACTTTTGTTACGCCTGCAAAGCTTTTTTTCAAAGAAAAGCTTTTTTAAACAGCGACTTAGTCCCTGAGGAGGAGAAAGAGTCCTCCTCAGGGGCTGTTTCCGTTCAGTACAGGCCCTTGCTCAGTTGCTTCCAGTGACGGCCGTCATCGACGGACTCCCAGAATTCTCCGGTCTGCGAAGCGGCATAGACCCGATTGCCCTGGCGGTTATAGAACAGCTGATTGACATGGGGGTTGATCGGCATTGCGTTGATCCAGGTCGCTCCGCCGTCGTTGGTGTAGGCGATGAACGTCTCGGCGAACAGCTCTCCATTGATCGCCACGCCGTGGTTTGCATCACGAAATGCCGGGGCCGGGAACAAGGGCGACGGCTTGGCCGACTGCCAGGTCTTGCCCAGGTCACGGCTTTCACAAACGCCTTTGTCGCATTTGGAGCGCAGCACGCCATCTGCGACGACCGAGAAAGTCCCTGCGTGATGGGGCAGGTCGCGGATTTCGGATTTCCCGTTGCGCAGATCCAGGGTCGCGAGCTTGTGACCCGGAACCGTGGTAACCAACTGATCGCCGATCACCGTCGACTTCGCCGGCATCAGCATCGGGTCCCAGATGCTCACATCCTGTGCATGACGAGCGAGCAGGGTCCATTTGCTGTCTCCTTCGCTGGCGCTGTAAAGGCTGACAAACCGGTCCTCCGTGAGCGTCGCGATGACCTTGCCCTGCCATGAGCCAAGGCTGGTGATTACGCCAAAGGGCAGGTTGCCGCTAACGCTGTGCCAAGTGGCGCCCTGGTCAGCGGATTCGCGCAGCACGCCCAGTTCACCACCGGCGAGCCAGCGCCCGGAAGGGGTTGCCAATACGGACTCGACCGATACCCGGCGTCCGATGTCGTGACCCACAGGTGCCTGTCCCGGTGTCCAGCGGTACACCACTCCGTTGATGCTGCCGTAGAGGAAGGCACCTTGATCGAGCGCTTGCATGGAGTAGACGCCGACGCTTTCGCGCTTTGCCCGCTCGAACCGTTGGCTTTCGGTGTCGCTTGACGCCTGGTTCCAGGTCAGGATGGGCGTCTGCAATAGTGGTTTCAGGGCGGGTGCCAACTTCTGGACGACCGCGCTGGTGACTTCCGGCTCGACGGGTGAGCCGTAGCTATCGCCGTTGGTGCGGCTAGATACCACGACGCCGAGGTCGGTGAGCTGGCCCGGCCTGATGGTGAAAGTCATGTTGAATTTATATCTATCGGCGCAGAGCAGGTTTTCCGTGCAGGCACCGACCAGACGATAGGTGCCGGCGGGCAGGGTAGCGAGAACAAGTGTTGAAAGGGTCGTGGCCTCACGGGTGTCGGTCAGACGGTACTGAGTGGGAATACTGCGATTTTGCTGGCCGACGGCCTCGACCAGCATTTCTCCTTGCTGGCGGATCGCATTGGGGTAGGCATTCAGCAGATAGCGCATGACCAGTGCACCATCTTCGGGGCTCTCCAGATCCCGGCTGCGTGTTTCCGTGTGAACACAGCCCGATAAAACCAACAGCGAAGACAACAGCAGCAGTACAGCTCGCATAAGCATCCATTCCGGCGCCGAGAAAATGGTCCGCAGCATAGATATTGAAATGCCACTATCGCAAGCGCCACGTTCGTTGGCTGCGCAATCTGGCTTTAGGCTGAAGTTCCCCCGGTTCGAAGAACGCCGGCGCGCGCGCCGGTCTTTACGGGGCGGGCCGCTGTTTATTATTCTTGACGCCGTTTGCCACGGTAATCATTCCAAATAGACAGCCAGGTGCATGCATGACGATCAAGGTACTGGAAGCCCACGAGGTGAACGAACACCGCGTGGCCCTGCCGGGTTGGCAGGAGCAGTACACGCAGATGTCCGCCGGGCGCTTTCATGGGCGCCTGGTGCATGCCGAAACCGATGCGGTCGAGTTGTATGAAGAGAGCATGAACCTGCGGGTCGAGCAGGAGTTCCATGCCCCGGCCGACGCCCTGGTGTTCAGCTTCGACATGAGCGACAACGCCCTCTATCTCCTTGATGGCCAGACCCGCAACGGCTGGGTGACTCCCGAGAACTACCGCGAAGTGGCCGTGGTGCTGAAGCAGCCGGCGACCTGGCAGCGCTCGGCGGCGGAGTTTCGCCGGCTGATCCTGCAACCGCTGCGCTCCAGCGGCTGCAATGCCTTCGCCAGCTCGCTCAGCGGCGTACTGGCCGAGGCCGTGCGCGGGCAGGTGGATGTGCAGGCGCCCGGGTTTGCCCAGCAGATTGCCGATGGCTGTTTCCAGTTGCTTGACCAGGCCATGGACACTGACGCCCGCGGTCGCGCCGAATGCCATATGCGCCGGGTGGTGGAGCGGGTCAAGGAAGTGGTCAACGACTGCCCGCAGGACAGTTTCGGCGTGCAGGACCTGGCGGATGCGGCGGGGGTATCGGTACGCCACCTGCAGCAATCGTTCCTGCGCTACGCCGACATGCCGCCGACGGTGTGGCTGCGCAATCGCCGGCTCAATGCGGTGCGCCGCGACCTGCTGGCGGCGGACCCGGGCCAGGTCACCGTGGCCGAGGTGGCGATGCGCTGGTCGTTCTGGCATCTGGGGCGGTTTTCCCAGGCCTACCATGGGTTGTTCGGGGAGTATCCGAAGGTGACCTTGAAGCGGGGGTGAGGGCTCGGGGCCTTGTGGTGGTTTTCAGGGCCCCATCGCTGGCAAAGCCAGCTCCCACATGTTCGTCGGCGCACACAGAACCTGTGGGAGCCGGCGTTGCCGGCGATGAGGCCCTCAACTACACCACAGCAATCAGCCAATCACTTCTTTCATCCGGTACCACAACATCCCCAGCGCCAGCAGCGGCGAGCGCAACAGCCTGCCGCCGGGGAAGGTCAGGTGCGGCACCGCGCCGAACACATCCAGCCCCTTGCTCTGCCCGACGGATATAGCCTCCGCCAGCAGTTTCGCGCTCCAGTGGGTGACGTTCAGCCCGTGCCCCGAATAGCCCTGGGCGAAGAACACGTTGGGATGCTGCGCCAGCCGCCCGACCTGTGGGAAGCGATTGGCGGTGATGCCGATCATTCCACCCCATTGGTAGTCGATCCGCACATCTGCCAGTTGCGGTAAGACCTTGAGCATCTTTGGCCGCATGTAGGCGCCGATATCCCTGGGGTCGCTTCCCGAGTAGTGACAGGCGCCGCCGAACAGCAGGCGACGGTCCGCCGTGAGCCGGTAGTAGTCCAGCCCGACCTTCTGGTCACACAGCGCCAGGTTCAGCGGGATCAGGCTGGAGGCGACGGTCTCGGACAGGGGCTCGGTGACGATCACATAGCTGCCCGCCGGCAGCACCTTGCCACTCAGCTTCGGCTCCAGTTCATCGAGGTGGGCATTGCAGCCCAGCACCAGGCTGTCCGCTCGTACCCGACCCTGGGCACAGTGCACCACGACCTGGCTGCCATGTTCGATGCGCAGCACCGGGCTCTGCTCGAAGATCCGTACCCCCAGCCGGCTGGCCGCGCGGGCTTCGCCGGTGACCAGATCGAGCGGATGCAGATGCCCCGAGCCCATGTCGATCAGGCCACCGGCATAGCAGTCACTGGCGACCACCTGGTGCATGCGCTGCGGTTCCACCAGCTCGATCGGATGGGCGTAGCCGGACGCCACCAGGTCGGCATGTTCTTCGCGCATCGCGGCGAACTGCGCCGGGGTGTTGGCCAGCTCGCAGAAGCCCCAGCGCAGGTCGCAGTCGATGGCGAATTCCGCGATGCGCTCGGCCACCAGGGTCACCGAATCCACCCCGGCCCGCTCCAGGTAGCGCACGCCTTCTTCGCCGACGTATTTGCCGAAGCCGCTGACATCGTGGCCGATACCGCGGATCAGTTGCCCGCCATTGCGCCCGCTGGCGCCCCAGCCGATGCGCCGGGCCTCCAGCAGCACCACCGAGTGCCCGCGCAAGGCCAGTTCCAGGGCGGTATTGACCCCGGTCAGGCCGCCGCCGACCACGCACACATCGGCGCGGATTTCGCCGTCGAGCGAAGGGTAGGGCTGGCTGTCGCGGGCAGTGGCGGCGTAGTACGACGCCGCGTGCTCAGCGCTTGGATTCATGGAAGATTCTCGACTCATTGGTTGAACTTGACCTTGCTCCAGCTACGGGTCATCAGGCGCATGATCTTCGGCGACGGCGCCTTGGAGATGTACAGCTTGTCGAGCACCGCCTGGGGCGGATAGACCTCGGGATTGTTCAGCGTCTCGGGGTCGATGAACGGCTTGGAGTCGGCGTTGGCGTTAGGGTAGCCGACATAGTCGCTGATCCCGGCAATCACCTTCGGATCGAGCACATAGTTGATGAAGGCCAGGGCCTGATCGGGGTTTTTCGCATCGGCGGGAATGGCGATCAGGTCGAACCACAGGTTGCTGCCTTCCTTGGGAATGCTGTAGGCGATCTTGACCCCGTTGTTGGCCTCCTTGGCCCGGTTGGCTGCCTGCAGCACATCGCCGGAGAAACCGAAGGCCACGCAGATATCGCCGTTGGCCAGGTCGGAGATGTACTTCGAGGAGTGGAAGTAGGTCACGTAGGGGCGCAGTTCCAGCAGGCGCTTCTCGGCCTTGGCGTAGTCGGCGGCGTTGCTGCTGTTGGGGTCCAGGCCCAGGTAGTTGAGGATCGACGGGATCAGCTCGTCGGCGGAGTCCATGAAGGCGACCCCGCATTTTTGCAGCTTCTTCAGGTTTTCCGGTTCGTAGAGCACGGACCAGGAGTCGATATGGTCGACGCCGAGCACTTCCTTGACCTTGTCGACGTTGTAGCCGATGCCGTTGGTGCCCCACAGGTAGGGCACCGAGTGGCGGTTGCCGGGGTCGTTCTGTTCGAGCAGCTTGAGCAGTGCCGGATCCATGTGTTTCCAGTTCGGCAGCTTGCTGCGGTCCAGTTCGAGGAATACCCCGGCGTCCACCTGGCGGGTCAGGAAGTGGTTGGACGGCACGACGATGTCATAGCCGGTCTTGCCCGCCAGCAGCTTGCCTTCCAGGGTTTCGTTGGAATCGAAGACGTCGTACACCGGCTTGATCCCGGTAGCGCTCTGGAACCCGGCGAGGGTGTCCGGGGCGATGTAGTCGGTCCAGTTGTAGATACTGACGCTGGGCTGCGCGGCGGCCACCAGGGGCGCCGCCAGCAGGGCAAGCGGTGCAAGACGTTTCAAGGCTTTCATGTTCGGCTCCTGTCCATCCGTTCTTATTGGGTGCGGCGGGGTGTGGCGTCAGACGCTGAGCAGCAGGAACTCCCGCTCCCAGGAACTGATCACGCGCTTGAAGTTCTCGTGCTCGGTGCGTTTCACCGCCACATAGCCCTGGACGAACTTGCGGCCCAGGTACTGTTCCAGCACCTCGCAGTTCTCCATGGCGGCGAGGGCGTCCTCGATGGTGATCGGCAGGCGCAGGTTGCGTCGCTCGTAGGCACGGCCCTGGACCGGTGCGCTCGGCTCGATCTTCTCGATCATGCCCAGGTAGCCGCACAGCAGGCTGGCGGCGATGGCCAGGTAGGGGTTGGCGTCGGCGCCCGGCAGACGGTTTTCCACGCGCATGGCTTGCGGCTCGGACGGTGGTACGCGCAGGCCGGCGGTGCGGTTTTCCTCGCCCCACTCGACGTTGACCGGTGCCGAGGTGTCCGGCAGGAAGCGGCGGAACGAGTTGACGTTCGGCGCGAACATCGGCAGTACCTTGGGAATGTACTTCTGCAGGCCGCCGATGTAGTTGAGGAACAGCTCGCTCATGCCGCCGTCTTCGTTGACGAAGATATTGCGGCCTTCGGCATCGACCACGCTCTGGTGGATGTGCATGGCGCTGCCGGGTTCGTCGGTGATCGGCTTGGCCATGAAGGTCGCCGCCACGTCGTGCTTGAGCGCGGCTTCGCGCATGGTGCGCTTGAACACGGTGATCTGGTCGGCCAGGGACAGGGCGTCGCCGTGGCGGAAGTTGATCTCCATCTGTGCCGGGCCGTCTTCGTGGATCAGCGTATCGAGGTCCAGGCCCTGGGCTTCGCACCAGTCGTAGACGTCCTCGAACAGCGGGTCGAATTCGTTGGCAGCGTCGATGGAGAAGCTCTGCCGGCCGCTTTCCGGGCGGCCGGAGCGACCGATCGGTGCTTCCAGCGGGAAGTCCGGGTCGCTGCTGCGCTTGGTCAGGTAGAACTCCATTTCCGGTGCGACGATCGGGTTCCAGCCCTTTTGCGCGTACAGGCGCAGCACGCGCTTGAGCACGTTGCGCGGCGACAGCTCGACCGGATTGCCGCGCTTGTCGTAGGTGTCGTGAATCACCATCGCGGTGGGCTCGATGGCCCAGGGCACCAGAAAGATCGCCTCCGGGTCGGGGCGGCAGAACATGTCGATGTCCGCCTCGTCGAGCAGGTCGTAATAGATGTCGTCCTCGACGAAATCGCCGGTGACGGTCTGCAGCAGGACGCTCTCCGGCAGGCGCATGCCGCCTTCGCCGAGAAACTTGTTGGTGGGGGAAATCTTGCCGCGGGCGATGCCGGTGAGGTCACTGACAATGCATTCGACTTCGGTGATCTGGTGTTGCTTCAGCCAGGTGCTCAGCTGATGCGCGGGGGTGTTCATGCAAACCTCTAGCGGGTTAGTTGGAAGGCACGCGACCGGCGTGTGCCGGTGGGCGCGGACCTAGTCTTGGCTAGAGGCGGGGGGCGGTTCTATCCGTTTTCCGCAGGAATGGCCGTTGTCCGGGATGAAAACCGTAGGTTCAGAAGGAATTGAGCAATGCGAGTAGCAGGAGCAAATATCCCCAGCCGAGCCAACGTCGTACCGAGAAGGCAAGGTAGCCAACGCTAGCGAGCAGCACCGCTGCCATGAGCCACGCCCCCCAGGTAAGGTTGGAAGGTATCGACAGCCACCATGGGATGCGTGCCTGGTTATGGAACAACTGCCGCAGGCTCCGCTGATCGCCGGACAGGATGAAGTCGGTAATCGCGTTCATTTTGCATGGGTCGCTGGCATCCACTCCGATGCCATGACCACCGTCGGCGAACTGGATATTAGTGATTTTCCAGTCCGCCGCCGAGGCCGCCTGGAACCCGCGAAACCCGGCAGAGCCGATATCCAGCAAGCCATCGCCTGGCTGCACATCGAGCCAATCGGCGATCTGCTCGAAAAAACGCGGCAGCAAGGCCACTACCCAGTCGCCGGCGGCCACCACGTTCACCACCTGGGCGACCCGATCCTCTTCGAGCAGCGGTTTCCAGTTGTAGTGTTTCGGCATCACGCTCCCGGCAAAGTAGACCCGTCCGACCGTGAGCGTTTTGTAGTGGTGCAAGGCACTGGCAAGGATATAGGTGCCGTTGGAGTGACCAACGTAATCGGGGTAGGCCGCATTCGGATAGCGGGCGAGGTTTTCGGTGTATTCGTCCATGAAACGGCGCACGTTCTTCTGCCGGTCGGAATACAGCACGAACGGCAGCATGGGGAAGTAGCCGTACTTCTGGTTGATCACCATCAGTGTCGGTTCTTGCCCCACCTGCTTTTTCAGCGCCTGGATCTCGATGGTGTCACGCAGCACATCGGTCCACTCGCCGAAGTCGCGGATGCCGTGCATCAGGTAGACGACGTGCTTGATCTCGTCGTTTCCGCGGAAGGGGGGTAGCTTGTCCACTTCCAGTTTTTCCATCTCGCCGCGCAAAGCGTTGCTGACCACTTCATTGCGTTCTCGGTCCTGTGGCGAGTCCTCTTTGCCAAGAGCGCTGGCGATATCAGCGTGGCCAGTGTTTTCCAGGGTGACGAACGTCGTCTTTCCGGCGGCGCGCAGGTCCATGCTGTCGGCGCGGCTGACGATATCGTCACGATCCCCCAGCAGATGGATGACTTGCGGAAAGAGCTTCCGGCCTCCTTCCCGGGACATCTTGATCCATTGCACCCGTGAGTCAGCGATGAAGGGCGCCCCGCGCTGCAAGCCCAGCAGCAACCCGCCACTATGGCTGAGCCGTGCCAGGCGCTCGCCGACCCAATACATCAGGTAGGTGCCGGTGCTCATGTTCCTGGGGGCCGGGTCGATCGACCAGCCGCGGTTGATGCTCGCCAGCGAAACGAAGCGGGAAACCTTTTTGACCCATTGCCGTTCACCGCGCTTGCCGTAGTCGGCACGGTCCTGTTCCTGGCCGAGGCCCCACAGAAAACTCTTGCGCAGCAGCATGCCGCCCATGCTGTGTCCTACCAGCACGATTTCATCGTACTGGTACTTCTTCTGGAACTTGTGGATGCGGCGCTCGATGCTGTTGGCGATGGCATAAGGGCTGGCATTGGAGAAGGGCCTGCTGTCGAACTCGACCTGCAATTGGTCGTAATCGGGCAATGCCTCCCGGGTGAGCTCGATGATCGGCGCCAGCGAGTTCTTGCCGTTCAGTCCATGGACCAGCACCACCAGCTTCCTCGCGCCGTCCTTGTGTTTGAGAGTGATCCGGGTGTCGTCGGGGGCTGCCGACCAATGCAGGACGAGCAGGGAGAGTGCGGACAGTCCCAAAAGAATCGATGCAATCCTGACCCAGCCGGGAAGGAGCTTTAGGACATCCATGTCGGGAAGCTCGCTGATGGCAATATGCCCATCAGCATGGTCGAGGTCGTTGGCTTGTCAAATAGGCTGTTTCATTCAAGGACCGATGTGGGCGTCCGGATACACTGCATAGCTCATGCATCGCCAGGAACGGCCCAATGATCACCTGTCACGTCCGCTACATCATCGACCCCTACCAGCTCCCGGCCTTCGAGGACTATGGCCGCCAGTGGATCCGCCTGGTCCGGCGCCTGGGCGGGCAGCACCACGGGTACTTCCTGCCCGCCGAAGGCGCCAACAACATCGCCTATTGCCTGTTCAGCTTTCCCGGCCTGGCCGAGTACGAGCAGTACCGCAAGCAGGCCGAGACCGACCCGGAGTGCATGGCGGCGGTGGCCAAGGCTGTGCAGTTGAAGTTCATCCTCAGCTATGAACGGAGTTTCCTGCGGCCCGTGCTGGGGTGAAGCACTGCGCCTGGGGAGCGAGAGCGGGCGCATCGCTGCGTGGGTATCTACACATTTTCCGGTTTTACCCAGACTACCCATGCGGCGCGGTCTAGGTAGGAGCTGCTTTAGCTGCGATGGACCGCGTTAGCGGTCCCAAAACCTGTCAGATCGGTGAGCCTGGAGAAACGCGCCAGATCAGGCACTGTGAATCGGCAACCGGGGAGGCCAGGGGCTCGTGCGGGATGGTTTCGGGACCACTAGCGCGGTCCTTCGCAGCTGAAGCAGCTCCTACCTTGACCGCGCCAGCCTCTGTTCCAGATGTGTGCTGCGGTTTGGCGGTCAGGCTTTGGTTGCCCGCGCCGCATGCAGCTTCTTGTAGCTTTCGATCAGGCGCAGGTGGCGGTCGAGGCCTTCCAGCTTCATGCTGGTCGGGGTCAGGCCGTGGAAGCGCAGGCTGCCTTCCACCGAGGCCAGCACCGCGTCCATTCGCGGGTTGCCGAACATGCGGCGGAAGTTGACCTCGTAGTCGGCCAGCTCCAGGTCGCTGTCCAGTTCCACTTCCAGCACCACGTTCAGCGCCTGGTAGAACAGCCCGCGTTCGACGGTGTTGTCGTTGTACTGGAGGAACATCTCCACCAGTTCCTTGGCATCGTCGAATTTCTTCAGGGCCACCTGGATCAGGATCTTCAGCTCCAGCACGGTGAGCTGGCCCCAGACCGTGTTGTCGTCGAACTCGACGCCGATCAGCGTCTTGATCTCGGTGTATTCATCCAGCTCCGACTCCAGCAGGCGCTCCAGCAGGCTTTCCAGCTCGTCATCGTCGAGACGGTGCAGGTTGAGGATGTCCTCGCGGAAGAACAGCGCCTTGTTGGTGTTGTCCCAGATCAGGTCGTCCACCGAGTAGATTTCCGAGTAGCCCGGCACCAGGATGCGGCAGGCCGGTGCGCCGAGGTGGTCGTAGGTGGCCATGTAGGCCTCCTTGCCCAGGCCTTCGAGGATGCCGAACAGGGTCGCGGCTTCCTCGGCGTTGGAATCTTCGCCCTGGCCGGAGAAGTCCCATTCGACGAACTCGAAATCGGATTTGGCACTGAAGAAGCGCCACGACACCACGCCGCTGGAGTCGATGAAGTGCTCGACGAAGTTGTTCGGCTCCATCAGCGCGTGGCTCTCGAAGGTCGGCTGCGGCAGGTCGTTGAGACCCTCGAAGCTGCGGCCCTGGAGCAGTTCGGTCAGGCTGCGCTCCAGCGCCACCTCGAAGCTCGGGTGGGCGCCGAAGGAGGCGAACACGCCACCGGTGCGCGGGTTCATCAGGGTCACGCACATCACCGGGAATTCACCGCCCAGCGAGGCGTCCTTGACCAGCACCGGGAAGCCTTGTTCTTCCAGGCCCTGGATCCCGGCGACGATGCCCGGGTACTTGGCCAGCACTTCCTGCGGCACATCCGGCAGGGCCAGTTCGCCTTCGAGGATTTCCCGTTTCACCGCCCGCTCGAAGATCTCCGACAGGCACTGCACCTGGGCTTCGACCAGGGTGTTGCCGGCGCTCATGCCGTTGCTCAGGTAGAGGTTCTCGATCAGGTTGGACGGGAAGTACACCGTCTCGCCGTCGGACTGGCGCACATAGGGCAGGGCGCAGATGCCGCGCTCGATATTGCCCGAGTTGGTGTCGTACAGGTGCGAGCCGAGCAGCTCGCCGTCGGGGTTGTAGATCGCCAGGCAGTATTCGTCGAGCAGCTCCTTCGGCAGGGCGTCCTTGCGCCCCGGCTTGAACCAGCGCTCGTTGGGGTAGTGGACGAACTCGGCGTTGGCGATTTCCTCGCCCCAGAACTGATCGTTGTAGAAGAAGTTGCAGTTGAGCCGCTCGATGAATTCGCCGAGGGCCGAAGCCAGGGCGCTTTCCTTGCTCGAACCCTTGCCGTTGGTGAAGCACATCGGCGACTGCGCATCACGGATATGCAGGGACCAGACGTTGGGCACGATATTGCGCCAGGAGGCGATCTCGATCTTCATGCCCAGGCCGGCGAGGATCTCCGACATGTTGGCGATGGTTTCTTCCAGCGGCAGGTCCTTGCCCGGAATGACCGTGCGGGCACCTTCGGCAATGCTCGGCATCAGCAGGGCCTGGGCATCGGCGTCGAGGTTGTCGACTTCCTCGATGATGAACTCGGGGCCGGTCTGCACCACCTTCTTCACGGTGCAGCGGTCGATGGAGCGGAGGATGCCCAGGCGGTCCTTCTCGGAAATGTCCGCCGGCAGCTCGACCTGGATCTTGAAGATCTGCTTGTAGCGGTTCTCCGGGTCGACGATGTTGTTCTGCGACAGGCGGATATTGTCGGTGGGGATATCGCGGGTCTGGCAGTACAGCTTGACGAAATAGGCCGCGCACAACGCCGAGGACGCCAGGAAGTAGTCGAACGGCCCCGGTGCCGAGCCGTCGCCCTTGTAGCGGATGGGCTGATCGGCGATCACCGTGAAGTCGTCGAACTTGGCTTCGAGTCGGAGGTTGTCGAGAAAATTGACCTTGATTTCCATGCGGGTACCGTAAGCGGGCGAATCGATTTGGCGGCCATTATCCGGTTTTTCTCCCGGAAGTCTTGTCCTTTCGCCCGGTGCCGGGGTCCGTCCGACCGCGTCAGAAATAACGCCGCTGGATCTGTGCCGGGGTCATCGGCGGCAACTGGCGCAAGCGTTTGGCGATCAGCGGGGCGCCTGGCAGGTACGAGGTGGAATACTCGAACAACCCTTCGCAGGACTCGACCAGCCAGGTTGCCCCACGTCGGCCGTTGTTGCCGTTGCTGTACAGGAACGGGTGCAGCCGGGAGATGCAGCCGTCGTTGAAGTCCTTGCCGATCAGCGCACGCCATTGGGTCTCGACGGGGTCGGCGGCGGCATCCCGGGCAAACGCCAGCAGTGTGATGACGAGGAGGGCGGGGTATTTCATCGGGAGCGTCCATGCAAACGAAGTCCGGACTATAAGTGAAAACGCTCCCACAAGCTCTCATGCGTCGATATGGACAAGTTGTGGATTCTTGAACTGTTCCGTGCAGGGGTTCATCCTCTGACTCCGCAGCCAGCCAATCAACCCCGACGGCCCTTATGAGCGTTGATTCACACGACACCCGCGACAACGACTGGATCCATATGCGTCGTGACGCGGAAACCGGCATCGAAAGCGTCCACGCGCATTTCGAGGGCCACGCCTACGATCCCCATGACCACGACGAGATGCTGGTGGGCGTAACCCAGCAGGGCGTGCAGCAGTTCAGTTGCCACCGTGCGTTGCACGTGAGCACGCCGGGGCGGGCGATCCTCATCGAGCCGGGGGCGGTGCACGACGGCCATGCCCCCGAGGCGGAGGGCTTCACCTACGCCATGCTCTATCTGCCGCAGTCCTATGTCAGCGGCATGACCCAGCGCCTGGGCATGGGCGATGCGTCGAGCCTGCAGGCGGCCTTCCACAGTACCCTTGCCGACGACCGGCAACTGACCGGGGCGATCCAGCAGGCCTTTGTTGCCCTGCACAACAACGAGGGCCGGCTGGCGCGGGACCAGGGCATGGACCAGTTGCTCGGCGTGCTGTCGCGCCACCTCTACCTCAAGCCGGCCTCGCTGCGCCGCGACTCGCCGCTGGAGTTGCAGCGGGCGCGGGACTTCCTGCATGCGCAGATGGCCTATGACGTCAGCCTGGAAGAGCTGGCGACCTATTCGGGAGTCGATCGTTTTCGCCTGACCCGGCAATTCAAGAAGGCCTTCGGCCAGTCGCCCCATGCCTATCTTGTGCGCCTGCGTCTGCGTGCGGCGCGGGCCTTGCTGGCGCAGGGGATGAAACCCGCCGAGGTCGCGGTGGAGACCGGCTTTTCCGACCAGAGTCATCTCGGCGTGTGGTTTCGCCGGGCCTTCCGCATGACCCCTGCGGCGTATCGCCGACAGTGCACAAACCTTACAGACTGACCCGCCTGCCAACTCCGATCATGGCGCCTCGGCTTTGATTTGGAGTTTCCCGATGTTCGACAGCAAAGTAGTCCTGATCGTGCGCGACGACCTCGCCACCTGGCAGCGTCTCAACGTGGTCGCGTTTCTTTCCACCGGCATCGCCGCGGCGGCCCCCGAGGTCATGGGCGAGCCCTATATGGATGCGGCCGGCAACACCTACGGCAGGTTGTTCGGCCAGCCGATGATGGTTTTCGAAGGCGATCTGGCGGGTTTGCAGAAGGCCCACCGGGTTGGCCTGGAGCGAGGGCTGACCCTGGCGCCCTATGTCCAGGCGATGTTCGCCACGGGACATGATGCAGCCAACCGCGAGGTGTTCCTGGCCGAGGATCCGGCCAACCTGAACCTGGTCGGCCTGGCCCTGCGCGGGCCGAAAAAGGCCGTGGACAAGGCAGTGAAGGGGCTCGCATTGCATGGCTGACTTCACAGGCATGAGCCAGGCGACCTTGTGGGGCTTCTGGGCCTTCGCCATGGTCTTCGTCGTGATTCCGGGGCCGGACTGGGCCTACGCCATCGCCGAGGGTTTGCGTGGCAAGGGGGTGATGGCGGCGGTGGCCGGGTTGCTCACCGGTTATATCGCCCTGACCCTGGTGGTGGCGGGAGGCTTCGAGGTGCTGGTGGCGGGCAATAGCGTGTTGCTGACCGGGCTGACCCTGGTCGGTGCGGCCTACCTGGCCTGGCTCGGCGTCGGCCTGTTGCGCAATCCGCCGGTGGCCGAGGCGGGCGCCAGCCGGGGAGGGGTGAGCCGGTTCGGGCAGTTTGTCCGCGGTGCCCTGGTCAGCGGGCTGAATCCCAAGGGCTTGCTGTTCTTCGTCGCCTTCGTGCCGCCCTGGACCAACCCCCAGGCCGAGGTGAGCATCGCCTTGCAGATCGTTGTACTGGGGCTGATCTACACCGCCAGTTGCGCGGTGGTGTACTCGATGGTCGGCCTCGGCGCCGGAGTGGCATTGCGCTCGCGACCGGCGGCGACAAGGCTGGTCGGGCGCCTGTCGGGCGGGGCGATGCTGGTGCTGGCGGTGATGCTGGTGTGTTCGGAGAGCGGGTTGGTCTGAGGTCGATGCTGGCGGCTGCATCGCCGGCAAGCCAGCTCCCACAGTGACCGCGTCGATCACAAATACTGTGAATGGCCCAGGACCCTGTGGGAGTCGGCTTGCCGACGATGAGGCCCTCATGGTCAACCGGTCACACCCCTTGGCAATACTTCCTTGATGCATATAATGCGAACCACTCCCATTCGCATACCCTGTACCCCCATGCCCGAGTCCACCTCCAACCCCGAGCTGATCGGCGCCCTGGCGCTGCATTACGACGATCTGGTCGCCTATATCCGCCGGCGGTTCCAGGGCAGCCAGTTCGCCCGCGAGGTGGTGCATGACGTCTGCGTGCAGTTGCTGGAAAAACCGCCACAGCAGCCGGTGAAGCTGCCGTTCGCGTTTCTGCGCAAGGTGTCCTTCAACAAGGCCATCGACCGGCGCCGCGCCGACAACAGCCATTCGGCATTGATCGATTACACCCCCGAGGTTCCCGACTGGCACGTCCACGACCTCGACGGCGCCGCCAGCCTGGACTTCGAGCAGCAGCTGCATGCGCTGCTGGCGATCATCGACGCCTTGCCGGCGCGGGCGCGCCAGGTGTTCCTGCTGCACCGCATCCATGGCATGGCGCAGAAGGACATCGCCGCCGAACTGGGTATTTCCCTGAACATGGTCACCCAGCATTTCGGCCGTGCCATGCAGGCCATCGTCCGTCACTGGGAACCGGCGCGCCGGGTCTTGGCCAGCGCATGAAAGAGCACGACAAGCCGGCCGATGCCCTGACCCCGTTCGAACAGGCCTTGCGCGAGCGGGTGCCGTCCCGCGAGGCGTTGCTGGCCGAGGCCAAGGCGCAGAGCGCCCGGCAACGCCAGCGCAAGCGCGCCCTCGGCGGCGGTCTGTCGCTGCTGGTACTGGCCGCTGCGGCCTGGGTGCTGGATCCGTCCTGGTACAGCGACGACCTGCGGGTCGCCATCGGCCAGCGCGAACGCCTGACCCTGGCTGATGGCAGCCAGCTGGTGCTCGACAGCAACAGCCACCTGCGCATCGAACATCGCCTGCGCAGCCGCCAGTTCGAACTTGTGCAAGGCGAGGCGACCTTTACCGTGTCCCACGGACCGCAGCCGTTCATCGTGCGCAGCCAGGGCGTCGCGGTGCGGGATATCGGCACCGTGTTCAATGTGCGCAGCGACAGTCGCGGCGTCGCCGTGGCGGTGGTGGACGGAGAGGTGGAAGTCTCCAGCACCGCCTTCGCCGCGCGGCGCTTGAACGGCGGCCAGCAGATGCTGGCGAAGGCGTCTGCTGTCGGCCCGGTGACCCCGGTGGATCCGGCGCGGATCATCGCCTGGCAACAGGGCAAGCTGCGCTTCGACGGGACGCCGCTGCGCGAGGTGATCGTCGATCTGCAGCGCTATCGCCAGGCGCCCATCCACCTGCTCGACAGCCGCGTCGGCAACCTGCGCCTGTCCGGCGAATTCGACAGCGACGCGGTGGAGCCGCTGCTCGACCTGTTGCCGTCGATCCTGCCGATCACCTTGACCCGCGCGACGGATGGCAGTGCGTCGATTCGCGCCCGCTGACGGAAAAGAGAATATTTTTCATTCCTGACCTCAACATTTCACCGGGCAATTTCGCCACTCCCCATGAGCGTCAATTTCGAACGCACCATCGGGGAGTGAAATGAGCACCAACATCACCTTGCACCGCGCCCGCCTGGGCCGTCTGTCACTGCTGGCCGCCGGCATCACCCTGGCCTCGGTCCTGCACGCCGAGGAAGCCCGGCATGCTGTCAGCCTGCCAGCGCAGCCGCTGGACCAGGCGCTGAACGCTCTGGCCGGGCAGACCGGTGCGCGCATCCTGTTCGCCACCGACAGCGCCGAGGGCCTGCAAGCGCCGGCCTTGAGCGGCGAGGTCACGGTGCAGCAGGCCCTGCAGCGCCTGCTGCGCGGCAGCAAGCTGACGCTGCGCAAGACCGGCGACGGCAGCTACCTGGTTTCCAGCCCGGCCTCCGCCGACAGCGGCGTGCTGGAATTGGACGCCACCAGCATCAATGCCAGCGGTCTCGGCGCCACCAGCGAGAACACCGGTTCCTACACCACCGGGACCATGAGCAGCGGCACCAAGCTGGCCCTGACCCCGCGGGAAACCCCGCAATCGGTCAGCGTGGTGACTCGCCAGCGCATCGACGACCAGGCCATGGCCACCCTCGGCGATGCGGTGAAGTACACCACCGGCCTGACCCTGACCAAATGGGGCGGCGAACGCGAGCGCTTCAACTCCCGTGGCTTCCAGCTGAGCAACCTGATGGTCGACGGCATCCCGGTGCAATACGACGAAGCCAGCCTGTCCACCGGCCTGCTGTCGATGTACGACCGGGTCGAAGTGGTGCGCGGCGCCGCCGGCCTGATGGAAGGCGCCGGCTCGCCGGGCGGCTCGATCAACCTGGTGCGCAAGCGGCCGACCGAGACTTTCCAGGGCAGCATCACCGCGGGTGCCGGCAGTTGGGACAACTACCGCGGCGAACTGGACCTCAGCGGTCCGTTGAATGCCACGGGCAGCCTGCGTGGGCGTACCGTGCTGTCGCTGCAGGACAGGAATTCCTTCACCGACGACTACCAGAACCGCCGCAGCCTGTTCTACGGGGTGCTCGAAGCCGACCTGGACGAAGACACCACCCTCGCCGTGGGCTACAGCTGGAGCCAGGACAACAACCCCGGTGTCGACTGGAACGGCCGCGGCACCAACGCCGACGGCAGCTTCCTCGATATCCCGCGTTCGGCGCGGATGAGCCCGAGCTGGTCCTACTGGGACAAGGAAAGCAGCACGGTCTTCGCCGATATCACTCACCGTTTCGCCAACGGCTGGAGCGCCAAGCTGGCCGCCACCGCGCTGAAAAGCGAGATGGACATGTTCGGCTCCTACCTCTATCGCCCGGATGAAAGCGCTCGCGACCTGGGCTTCGGCTTCGGCAAGTACCACTACGAGAACACCCAGACCAGTATCGACGGCTACGCCAGCGGTCCCTTCGAACTGTTCGGCCGCAGCCACGAACTGGTGGTCGGCGGCAGCTATCGCAAGCAGGACATCGACGACGGTCCCGGCGGCTGGCCGCTGGGCGCGGTCTACGAGTTCGACCCGTTGAATTTCGACGGCAAGTCGGTGCCCAAGCCGGCGATCAACTACGCCTGGTCGCGGGAAGGCCAGGTGGACCAGTCCAGCGTCTACCTCACGGCGCGTTTCAGCCTCACGGACGCCTTGAAGATGGCCGTGGGCGGGCGCCTGGACTGGTATGAGTATGAGCTGACCACCCACGCGGGCACCTGGGTCGGCGACGACGCCTACAAGGCGACCCGGGAATTCACCCCATACCTGGGCTTCACCTACGACCTCGACGACACCTACACCGCCTACGCCAGCTGGACGCGGATCTTCAGTCCGCAGAACTACAGCATGGCCGGCGGCGGGCTGCTTGAGCCGCAGGAAGGCAGCAACTACGAGATCGGCCTCAAGGGCGAGTACTTCGACGGCCGCCTCAACGCCAGCGTCGCGCTGTTCCAGATCGACCTGGAGAACCTGCCGGTGCAACTGGACGCCATCACCTGTGGCGCAATGCCGGATTGCTACGCGGCTTCGGGGGAGGTGCGCAGCCGTGGCATCGAGTTCGAGATCAGCGGCGAAGTGCTGCCGGACTGGCAACTGTCGGCGGGCTACACCTACAACTATGCCAAGCACCTCAAGGCCAGTGATTACGCGCCGATCGGCACCCAGTCCAGCGGCGAGCGCTACGGCACCAACCTGCCGCTTAACCTGTTCAAGCTGACCACCAGCTACCGCCTGCCGGGCGAGCTGAATCGCTGGAGGGTCGGCGGCGGCCTGCATGTGCAGAGCGACATCTACACCAGCGCCGGCATCGAGCAGGGTGGCTATGCGGTAACCGATCTGTTCGCCAGCTACGACGTCGACCGCCACCTGACCCTGAGCCTGAACGCCAACAACATCTTCGACCGCGACTACTACTCCAGCATCATGACCACCGTCGGCGGCAACTTCGTCGGCGATCCGCGCAACTACATGGTTACCGCCAAGTACCGTTTCTGATCGCCACGCCCGCGGCGCAACCGCCGCGGGTTACCTGACCTGTTCATCCAGCGACAGGCTCAGGCGTGCGCCAACGTTGCCCTTGAACACCCGCCCGTCCTTCAGATAGACCATCACCGGCCCGGCGATCAGGCCCTGTTCGATGCTGCCCACCGCCCGCCCTTCGGCGAAACTCCATTCGGCGCTGCCCGGAATCGGCTGCCATTGCTCCCTGTCGATCCGGCGCTGGCGGTATTTCAGCGAAGAACCGTTGGAGAAGGCTACGTCATAGTTCATGCGTTCGTCGGCCGAGAGGTTGATAAAGCTGCTGTAGCCGTCGTCGGTGAAGGCGAAGGCCGCGACCGCCTGGTCCTCGCCGGGACTGAAGGGCAGGAAATTGCGGTTGGTGAACAGGGTGCAACTGCCCTTGAGGCAGCCGAATGAGTAGGAGCGCGCGTTGCCCTGGCGCAGGGTCACGGAAAAGGCGCCGGCGACGGCAGCGATGGAGCGGTCGATGTTCCAGTGGAAGGCCAGCAGCGTTTCGAAGGTCTGGCGTGGGTCCAGGCGGGTGAAGTCGACGCCGGTGCGCTCGCCGATCGCGGCGTTGAGATAACGCGCCAGTTCGCGTTCGGCCAGGGGCGAAAAGTTGAAGGTCGGTCGCGGATAGGGAAAGTTGCCCGACAGGTATTGGCCGAGGACCAGGGCCTGGCTGGCGAGAATCAGGCGATTGAGCGACCAGGACGGCTCTCGCGGAACGATGCGCTGCAGGGCCGCGCCGTTCTTGCCGCAGTAGAGCCACTGGCCCTGGGTCGCCGCTGCTGCCGCGACCGCGCGAAAGGTGGTTGCCGAGCTGGCGCCGGGGGCGGGCAGGTCCTCGCGCAGCATGCTCAGCACGTAGCCCTGCACCAGTGTCGCGGAGTCGCCGCTGGTCGGCGCTGGTCCGGGTGGCGCCTTGAGCAGGGCGCAGACATTGTCTTCATGGGCGACGAGGCTGCTGCTGAAGCGGGCGAAGCCGAACTGCACGAAGTCGTCCAGCGAGGGCGTGGCGCGGTAGGCGATATCGTCGGTGGAGCGGTCGATGGCCGGGTGGGTATGGACCAGGCCGATCATGCCCTGCTGACCGCAGGTTTCGGCTTGCTTGCTGAGGTCGATGGTATAGCGCTCGCCGCGAAACACCTGGCTCATGCGGATCCCGCCGGGCTCGCTGAACAGGCACAGGCCGCGCTCGTGGCTGTCCTGGCGGGTCTGCCCGGTCATCTCGTCGATCTGTCGGGTGAGGTTGTCGGGCAGCAGGATGGCCGCTGGAGGCGGGGTGTGCCCGGCATCGGACCACTCGCGCAAGGGCAAGGGCGGCTCATCGGCCCATACCGTCGCGCTGAAGCCGCCTGCCATAAGCGTCGCGACGAGTATGAAGCTTCGGAGCATGCAGGGATCCCGTCAGAGCACAATGTGCGAATCAGACGACTATAGCGGAGCCTTTCGGGCTTGCCAGTGATCTCGACCGGCCTGACAACCTCGCTGCTCCTGCCGGCCTCATCGCTGGCAATGCCAGCTCCCACAGGTTCCTGTGTCGGGCCTGG